>CAIMWD010000025.1 GCA_903845085.1 uncultured Acidimicrobiaceae bacterium | reverse complement strand
GCGAGCGCGGCCGCGGCGAGGGCAAACATCCCCAAGGAAAGCGTCCATGCGATCTCATGGAGCGAGCGTCGCACGAGGTATCGCTCAAGCGTGGAGAGGCAGAAGGCGATGGCGACAAGCGTCGCCACTACTGCGGAGATGGAATCGGTCACTCCCGCCATCCTATGGGGCCTCGTTGCACTGCTCCGAGCGTGTCGCCTCGTCTGACCGAGTGGACAGGTAGGCTACGTGGACACTGGAGTGCCGCGGGGGGTGCACCACGGAGTCCCGCGTCAGCGGTGCAATATGCAGAATTGACGGGGGCTGAGGAGGTGTCGGTGTGTCGCTAGTAGTGGTCGGGCTGAATGAGCGCGATGCGCCATTGGAGCTGCTCGGACACGTTGCTGTCGCAGATCGTGATCTCTCCAAGGTGCTCCGCGGGCTTGCCGATAGCCCGCATATCGACGAGGTTGTCGTGGTCTCGACCTGCATGCGCACCGAGGTCTATGCGATCGTCGAGCGGTTCCATGATGGGCTCGCTGACATTCATCAACTCTTTCAACAGCGCTCGAGCGGCTCGCCCAGCGAGTCCGCCTCGCTGACGGAGCATCTCGTGGTTGAATACGACGATGCCGCGATTCGGCACCTGTTCTCCGTCGCTGCCGGCATCGATTCCGCGGTGCTTGGCGAGGGTGAGATTCTCCGTCAGGTGCGCGCTGCTGCCGCTGCTGCCCACGTTGAGGGGACCGCTGGCCCCTATCTCGACGGACTCTTTCGACACGCCGTCGAGGTGGGAAAACGATCGCGCACCGAAACTGCGATCGCCCGTGGGATCACCTCGCTCGCGCACGTGACCACGGAGATCGCTTCGCGGACGGTCGGAGGCACCCTTGCCGGGAAGCGCGTCGTCGTGGTTGGCGCGGGCGAGATGGGCGAGGGGATCGCCGACGCGCTCGTCCCAAGTGGATCGACCGAGGCGACCTCGCCGCGCGAGATCGTCATAGCAAATCGCTCGCTCGCACGCGCCGAGGCATTAGCCGGGCGTATTGGTGGACGTGCGATCGGACTCGCCCAACTCTTTGATGAGGTGGCGAAAGCTGATGTAGTGATGACCGCTACCTCCGGCGAAGAGGTCATCTTTGACCTCGCCTCACTGACCACTGCGCTCGTCGATCGAACAGAGCGACCGTTGGTGATTGTCGACGCAGCGATGCCGCGCGACGTCGCACCTGAGGTTGTTGATGTTGCTGGAGTGACACTTTTTAACCTTGATGATCTACGCCGGTTTGCCGAATCAGAGATGAATGCGCGGCGCGATGAGGTTGAAAGTGTCGTCAACATCATCGATGAGGAGCTTGAACGGTACCGATTCAAGTTGCGCACCCGCGCCGTGACTCCTGTGATCACGGCGCTTCGCGCGAAGGCCGATCTCATCGTTGAGGAGGAACTAGCTCGCGTTGCCTCGCGTCTCGACGAACTCGCGCCAGTGGATCGAGAACTCATCGAGAACCTCGCGCACCGTCTGGTCCAAAAGCTGCTTCATGAGCCGACGGTGCAGCTGAAAGAGGCCGCTGGCTCTGGCCGCGGTGAGCGCCTCGCCGAGGCACTGCGCGCCCTCTTCGATCTCTCGTGAAATTACCGATGAGGCGCTGTATCGAGACGATGCGCGACCACGGCCGCTCATGAACAGCGCACACCCACTGCGCCTTGCGACGCGCGGCAGCCCTCTCGCTCGATATCAGGCAGACCGGATCGGCGAGATCTTGGTGAAACGGGGACTCGTTGATAGCTATGAGCTCGTCGTTGTGGAGACAATCGGTGATGCACGGCTCGACCTCGCCATCGCCGATATCGCCCGTCAGGGCGTCTTTACCTCTGAGGTAGAGAGCGCGGTGATCGAGGGTCGCGCTGACGTCGCCGTGCACTCCGCAAAGGATCTGCCCTCCTCGCAACTTGATCCGGAACTTGTGCTAGCCGCAGCTCCATTGCGTGCCGATCCACGTGACGTACTGGTCGGCGCAACGCTCGCCGAACTTCTTCCCGGCTCGAAGGTAGCGACCGGCTCACAGCGCCGTCGTCTCCAGCTCTCCCACGCCATACCAGGCCTTGAGTTTGTGGAGCTGCGGGGAAATATTGCGACCCGTCTCGCAAAGGTTCCCTTGGACGGTGCAGTAATTATGGCCTATGCCGCGCTCGAGCGACTCGACCTTCTTTCTCATGTCGCCGAGGTGCTCGAGATCGAAACGATGCTGCCTCAGGTCGGTCAGGGCGTCATTGCACTTCGCGCTCGCGCGGACAACGACTACGTGCTGTCACTAGTTCACGCGATCGACGATGCCGTTGTGCACCGGGCACTTCGCGCCGAGCGTGCTTTTCTTGCGACGCTCGGTGGCGGCTGCGAGGCGCCGGTAGGGGCCTTCGCAACGGTGGACGAGAGCTCCCAAGAGATCACCCTTGAGGCGCTCTATGGCTTCGAGGATGGGTCGAACATTCTTCGCGTACGTCGTAGTGCGGGTAACCCAGAGGAGCTAGGCGCAGATGTGGCTCGAGAGCTCCTCCGTGCGGCAGCGTCCGTGGCACCTCCACCGCTATGAGGGTGACGCTCCTGCTGGCCGCGCCGGGCGCCCCCCGCTCTATCACCGTGCGGGCGTGTGTCGAACTTGCCAACGCAGATCTCATCTTTGGTACGGCTGAGCAGCTCGCAGCGATCGCTACGACGCGCCGACGCGGTGCTCGCTGCCTACCGTTGTCATTTGTCGACGGCGCCGTAGATCTTGTAGCGCTCGCTGGGTCTCTCCCCGCATTGGCGCCGAAGCAGGGGTCACGCGTGGTGCTGCTCATCCCGGGAGAGGAGGAGGGCGCGCAGATCGCTGCGGTATTTGATCAGTTCATGTCGGTAGATATGGAGCTGGAGATGATCCCCGCCGTTGGCTCCCTCGCGCCCTCGTCTCCGACGGGACCGCTGCAACTTCCCCGCATCGGCGCACTCGTGAACTGCGAGGTAATCGTGACGCGGCCGCGACGGCAGAGCAATCGACTTGAGGAGCTGTTGATCCGCGAGGGTGCCCGTCCGATCGCGCTTCCGGTGATTGAGACGGTGACCTCCGGGCCCTTTCGAGCGGCACTGGAGGAGCGGTTGCAGCGATCGCCACCAGACTGGGTGGTACTCACCTCTCAGCGTGCTGTCGAAGAGCTCCTCGCACAGCCGAACGGCATCTCATGGCTGCGTGCAGCTCGCGTCGCCGTTGTCGGACGTGCTACTCAGGGTGTGCTGAGCGCCGCTGGAATCACCGTCGATTTTGTACCTGTTGGCGAGAGTGCATCGGCACTCGCGAGCGATCTTCCCGGCCACGCGGGTGAGCGCGCCTGTTTCCTCGCCGGCGCACGTGCAGGGCAAGACATTGAGGAGGGGCTCACTCGGCGGGGTTTCTACGTCGAGCGAATCGATGTCTATGACACGGTCAGGACCGCGCCCGATGTGTGGAGTCTGAGGCGTGCGAGTGCCGCAGATGCAGTGATATTTACCTCGTCATCAACCGTCGAGGCGACGGTCGCGCTGCTCGGCCGTGCTGTTATGCCACCGCTTCTCCTCTCGATCGGCGCAAAGACGACGATGACGGCACAGCGCTTAGGTCTGACGGAGATCCGCGAGAGCGCACGCCCGCGCCTTGATTCGCTGGTGGAGCTCCTCGTAGAGATGGTCGCTGTGAGGGGTGTCGCGAACCGGTAGGAGGCGAGTGGCAGCGGTGCGGCGCGAATGTCGCTCGCGGGCTCGTAGGCTGGATAAGTATGAGTAACTCGTTGATGCCACCGGTGCCCCCGAGCACACGCCTCCGGCGACTTCGCAGGACTCCTGCGCTTCGGGCGCTCGTCGCGGAGACGCAACTCGTGGTGGAGGACCTGATCCTTCCCTGTTTCGTCCGTGAGGATCTTGGCGAACCCGCGCCGATCCTCTCCCTTCCCGGTGTCGTACAGCACAGTCGCGCCTCACTTGTCCGTCAAGCGCGCGAGCTCGTCGACCTCGGAGTTCCTGCGATGGTGCTCTTTGGAATCCCCACACAACGTGATGCCAGCGGCAGTGGCGCCTACGACCCAGATGGGATCGTGCAGGTCGCACTTCGTGACCTGCGTGATGCAATCGGCGACGACCTCGTATTGATCGCCGATCTCTGCCTGGATGAGTACACCGACCACGGGCACTGTGGCCTGCTCGATGAGCATGGAGAGGTCATGAACGACGCCACCTTGGAGCTCTATGCCCGCACCGCACAGGTGCAAGCCGCAGCGGGGGCGGACATAGTTGCGCCGAGCGGAATGATGGATGGACAGGTCGCTGCCATCCGAGAGGGACTCGATAGCGCCGGATTTCACCAGACGGCGATACTTGCCTATGCCGCAAAGTATGCCTCGAGCTTCTACGGCCCATTCCGTGAGGCGGTCGATGTGACGATTGCGGGAGGTGGCAACCGTCGGGGCTATCAGCAGGACTATGCCAATGCTCGCGAGGCGCTACGAGAGGTAGCGCTCGATATCGCCGAGGGTGCTGACATGGTGATGGTTAAGCCCGCGCTCGCCTACCTTGACATCATCGAGCGTGTTCGCCAACGTGTCGATCTCCCTCTCTCGGCCTATCAGGTGTCCGGCGAGTACGCGATGATCTGCGCAGCAGCAGAGCGTGGATGGATCGACCGCGAGGCGGCGATGCTTGAGACGCTGCTTGCGATTAAGCGTGCAGGAGCTGATCAGATCCTCACCTACTTCGCGGTGGAGGTGGCGCAGATCTTGCACACGGGGACGATCTGGCGATGAATGAGACCCGAACCCACACGCGCTCATCGGCACTTTTTTCGCGTGCGGAAAGGGTCATTCCCGGTGGAGTGAACTCTCCCGTCCGCGCCTTTCGCTCGGTCGGTGGCCATCCCTTCTTTGTCGCGAGTGCAAAGGGGGCGACGATCTCTGACGTCGACGGCAATACCTACATCGACTACGTGCAGTCGTGGGGTGCCTCGATCCTCGGACATGGCGACCCGCAGGTGATCGCGGCGATTACGGAGGCGGCACAGCGCGGAACGACCTATGGCGCGCCCACCGCCGCCGAGGTAGAGCTCGCCGAGCAGATTGTCGCCGATGTCCCCGGCGCGGATATGGTGCGACTTGTCTCCTCGGGTACGGAGGCGGTGATGACGGCGTTACGGCTTGCACGTGGCGTGACCGGTAGAGATCGCATTATTAAGTTCGCCGGCTGCTACCACGGGCACAGTGATGCGGTACTTGCCGCTGGAGGCAGCGGTGTCGCGACGTTGGGTCTGCCCGATTCACGGGGGGTACCGGCAAATGCGGTGGCCGACACGATCGTGGCGCCGTACAACACGATCCCAGCGATCGATGAGCAGATAGCCTGCGTCATCGTCGAACCGGTCGCCGCCAACATGGGTCTCGTGGCACCCACTGACGATTTTCTCCGGGAACTCCGGGCGGCGTGCACGCGCGCAGGGGCGCTTCTCATCTTTGATGAGGTGATCACGGGGTTCCGCCTCGGTCGGGGCGGCGCAGCGAGCCACTATGGCGTGACAGCAGATATAACAACTTTAGGAAAGGTCATCGGCGGGGGCCTCCCGCTCGCAGCTCTTGCAGGTTCTCGTGAGATTATGAGCGCGCTTGCACCAACTGGGCCGGTCTATCAAGCAGGAACGCTCTCCGGTAACCCGCTCGCTACTGCGGCAGGACTTCGTGTCCTCTCGCTCCTTGATGCGAAAAATTATGAGCTATTGACGCAGAGGGTCGCCCGTCTTGCACGGGGACTCTCTGAGGTGATCGCCGACGCAGGGCTCGAGGTACAGGTGCCCGTCGTGGGCTCACTGCTCTCGCTCTTCTTTACCGATGCTCCGGTGCATAACTTCGATGAGGCGAAGCGCGCCGCCAACACCGGCATCTACGCCAATTTCTTCCAGGAGATGCTTGCGCGGGGAGTCGCACTTGCGCCGAGCCCGTATGAGGTGGCATTCGTCTCGTTGGCTCATGGTGAGTCGGAGATCGACCGAACGATTGAGATCGCTGCGAGCGCAGCTCGCGTAGTGGCCGAGGCCAAGTAGAGAAGATCTGCAAGTACTCAGAACCAAATATCTAAGAGATGGACGTCGAACTAGTTTGCGAAGTCAGCGGTGCGCGGAAAGATCTCATCGATCCTTGCCATCGCCTCGTCGTCAAGACGATCAAGTACCGAGAGCGCACCGAGGTTCTCGGAGACCTGCGCGGGGCGACTCGCACCGGTGATCACGGTCGAGACGCGAGGATTCTTTAAGCACCAGGCGATAGCAAGCTGTGACATTGAGCAGCCGAGCTCTCGGGAGATTGGTAGGAGATTACGAAGCGCCTGAGTGAGTGCCGAATCTTGCACACGAGCGTTTGTTCGGCGCTGAGTGGTAGTGGCAACGCGCGATCCCGAGGGCACCCCATTGAGATATTTTCCAGTGAGAACCCCAGAGGCAAGCGGGCTCCACGTAGTGAGGCCAATGCCATACTCTTTGTAAAGATCCTTGTACTCTCGCTCGACTCGACCGCGCGCGATGAGGCTGTATTGCGGTTGTTCTACGACCGGTGCGCGGAGGTGATGGCGCTCTGCTATTTGGAAGGCCTTTCGGATCGACTTCGCCGACCACTCAGAGACACCCCAGTAAAGGGCCTTGCCACCCGCAATGATGTCGGACATCGCCCACACCACCTCTTCAATCGGTGTTGTTGGGTCCGGGCGGTGGCAGAAGACGAGGTCGACCATCTCGTGGTTCAGGCGCTCGAGCGAACCATCGATTGCCCCGAGAAGATACTTACGGTTCAGCGTGTGAGTGGAGTTAAGGCCACCGTCGATGCCAAAGTAAAACTTGGTGGAGATGAGGTAGTCATTGCGTCGCCAACCAAGATCGCCGATCGCACGGCCGAGCATCCGCTCGGCCTCGCCGTCGCCGTAATTCTCCGCGCAATCAAAGAAGTTGATGCCCCCTTTGTGCGCCGTCTGGAGGCATTCCAGCGCATTCTCGTAGCCTCGCTCCTCCGCAAAGGTGATCCAAGATCCGTAGGAGAGTGCACTCACCTTCAGACCACTCTCGCCAAGCCGTCGGTAGATCATTGGATCTTCCCCTCCCTTTCTACGAAACCAGCGCAACTGGCTAACTGACTCTTTCCGGTCTTCGCTGCGCCAGCGCAGCCAACGCCTTGTAAGCAAGCTCCGCCGGTGCACGCTCGTCATCTCGGAGCAGGTTGGACATGATCCGGAGCAGCCATTCCATGATGGTCTGTGAGTGCATTCCGGTTGACACCAGTCGACGCATTATCTCTGGATGACCCATAACGCCCATGAACTTTGATGCCGTCTTGTAATAAAGGCCATATCGGCGATCGAGTTCGCTCTCGTAGGAATCGAGATGTGCGAACCCCGCGCCATTAAGCACCTCGTGGACCACGGTGGCTCCGAGCCTGCCGGTCTCATACCCATAGGCGATGCCCTCGCCATTGAAGGGGTTGATCGAGCCGCCGGCATCGCCGACGAGCAGGTAGTCCGGGCCAGTTCGCGGTCCAACGGAGAGCCCCATAGGAAGTCTTCCCCCCGTTGGTGCGCTGAGTTGAGTTGATTCATTCAGACACCATGAGGCAGGCGCATAGTCCACGAAAGAACTCATGAGCTTTGTGGTGTTGACCTGCTTCCAACGATCAAAGGTGGACAGCAGTCCAATGCCGACGTTTACCCGGCCATCGCCAAGGGGGAAGATCCACCCGTACCCGGGAACGACGGCACCATCGCGGTCGCGGATATCAAGATGGGACTCGATGTAGTTGTCCGCGTGGCGCGGCGAGCTGTAATAACCACGGATCGCTAGTCCGTGGGGGACAGCGCGGTTGCGGGTGGCACCAAGTGCCCGACCAAATCGAGAATTCGCGCCGTCGGCCACGATGACGATCTTGGCTCGGACCTCAGTGGTGGAACCGTGATCATGGTTTTTGATGAGTGCACCCTCCGCAGGCCCACCTGTAGCCGCGTGCGCGCCTAGGGGAGCGATCGCCTCCGCACCCTGCCAAATGGTTGCTCCAGCCGCCTCTGCATGGTCGGCGACCATCTTGTCGAGGTCGTGCCGCGTCACCACGTACCCGTGACTGGGGTAGTCCGGATGGCTCGGCCAGGCCATGGTGAGCTCGCGCCCAAATGCGAGCGCACGGAGCCCTTCGTACCGATGGTGCTCGCCGAGCTTTTCACGGAGCCCCATCTCATAGAGCTGGCGCACCGATCGGGGGGTGAGTCCATCGCCACAGGTCTTCTCCCGCGGGAGGTGTTTCTTTTCGACGCAGAGAACGTCAAGGCCGGATTTTGCTAGCCAGTAGGCCGCAGCACCTCCGGAGGGGCCGGCTCCCACGATGAGGACATCGCACTGGTAGCTACTGGGTCGGGGTGGATGGGGGGCGTGTTCCGCTTGCTCATTTGCCACGCCCCGACACTATCTGCCACACATCGCGCCGAGATCATTTGGGAACCTTCACCGTTGGATGTGCCAAAGCGCGCGCGCCGTGCAACAATAAATACTCCATGGGAAGTCTTACTAGCTATCTGCCGATCTTCGTCCTTTTCATCCTCGGATTTTTGTTCGCGGCTCTGTCGATCGTTGCCTCAAAGTTGCTCGCCCCTAAGCGACCAACGACGGCGAAAGAGGCTCCCTACGAGTGTGGCATTGTGCCCACCTATGAGCTTCCTCAGCGTTTCCCCGTGCGCTTTTACCTCGTCGCGATGATCTTTGTGATCTTTGATATTGAAGTCATCTTTCTCTTTCCATGGGCGGTGGTTTACAACAGCCTTGGAACTTTCGGGTTGGTTGAGATCATCGTCTTCTCCCTCGCAGTCTTCTTCTCTTTCATCTATCTGATCGCCAATGGTGCACTCGATTGGGGACCGATAAAGGTTCAACGCCCGGCGAGTGAGAGTGCACCTCGCACGACAAGCTCAACGGTGCGGCGCGTTAGTTCGAACAACGAAGCAGCGTAAGGGAGCCCCTGTGTCATCTTGGAACGGGCTGGAATCGCTCGGTCATAACTTTCTGACTGGGCGCTTGGAGGACTTTATTAAGTGGTGTCGCTACAGCTCGATGTGGCCCGCCACCTTCGGTCTCGCCTGCTGTGCGATCGAGATGATGGCTGCAGGTGCTGCTGACTACGACCTTGCGCGATTTGGCATGGAGGTGTTTCGTCCCTCGCCACGGCAGTCGGATCTGATGATCGTCGCCGGACGCGTTTCGCAGAAGATGGCTCCCGTGCTCCGTCAGGTATACGACCAGATGATGGAGCCCAAGTGGGTTATTTCGATGGGTGTCTGCGCCTCTACCGGTGGGATGTTTAACAACTATGCGATCGTGCAGGGCGTTGATGAGATCGTGCCAGTCGATGTCTACGCACCTGGTTGTCCTCCGGGGCCTCAGACGTTGATCCACGCGATTCTCACCCTCCATGAGCAGGTCAAAAACGGAGAGATTATGAAGCGCCGCGACCAGAGCCATGGTGGCGCCGGTATTGAGCTTGGACATGGAGAGGGACAGGGAGCAAGCGGTTGGACGCAGAGCCTTCCAAACCCCACTCGTGTTGGGACACCGAAGTAGATGGCGCCGATGATCGCTGCGCTCGGGGGAATTGCCTCGAGCACCTCCCGTGGCGAGGAGGTCTTCCATCCCACACGGGCACAGTACCTAGATGTCGTCGCTGCGATTAAAGCAGCGGATTACGCGACCTGCACAGACCTCACCGCTACTGACTACCTGAACGCCCAGGTCGCTCGGACCCTTCCTGAATCCATCGCGCCAGAACGCTTTGAACTCGTTGTCTCGCTGCTATCGATCAGCCAGGTGCATCGGCTCCGTCTTCGGATTCAGCTCCCAGAGGATGACCTCACTGTCGCGAGCCTCTTCTATCTCTACCCGGGTACGGAGAATATGGAGCGAGAGGTATTTGACCTCTTTGGCATCACCTTCGTGCACCATCCCGATATGACCCGCATCCTCATGCCACCTGAGTGGGAGGGGCATCCCCTCCGGAAGGACTTTGGTGTAGGGCGCGTGCCCGTACAGTTCCGCGAGGCGCCAGGACCCCGATGAGTGACGAGACCATGATGGACGACGAGATCCCTTCGGGGATGGATGAAGCTGGTGAGATTGCCGATGACGCGCCGGTGACGAGCGCGACGGTTGGGGATCTTGCCTACCGGACCGGAGGATCCCTTGAGGGTCTCGCGCCAATAGAGCTCACCCCGGATATCCTTCGCTTAATTGAAGAGGGCGGCGTGCTTCGCCTGCCAGAAGATGGCGACGCGACACCTGAGGGCACGCAGACGCTTTTTGGTGAAGACGAGAAGATGATCATCAATCTCGGACCTCAGCATCCCTCGACCCACGGCGTATTGCGCATCATGCTCGAACTCGAGGGTGAGACGGTTGTTCGCTCTAAGCCCATCATCGGTTACCTGCACACCGGTATGGAGAAGACGGCGGAGGAGCTCACCTACGTCCAGGGTGCTACCAACGTCACGCGCATGGACTATCTCTCTCCGATCTCCAATGAACTGGTCTTTTGCCTTGCGGTAGAGCGACTTCTCGACGTGGAGATTCCCGCGCGTGCGACGTGGATCCGCATGTTGATGGCAGAGCTCAATCGCATCTGCTCGCATGTCACTTGGGCGGCAACCAACGGTATGGATCTCGCCTCGACGACCATGATGATCTTTGGATTCCGTGAGCGCGACATGGTGCTCTCGTTCTTTGAAAAGACCACCGGACTTCGTATGAACACCAATTACATCCGCCCGGGCGGTGTGGCAGCCGATCTCCCCGATGGGTGGGAGGACGATGTTGAGGTGATGATGGACACGATCGAGTCACGGCTCGATGACTACGATGAACTTCTCACCGGACAGCCCATCTTTCGCGAGCGCACCGAGGGCGTCGGCGTGGTGAGTGCTGAGCTTCTGCTTGCGATGAGTGCAACCGGACCGCTGCTGCGGGCCGCAGGCGTTCCATGGGACCTGCGTCGTTCGATGCCTTATCTGGCATATGACCAGGTGGATTTTGACGTCATCGTTGGATCCATTGGCGACACCTTTGATCGATACGCGGTGCGAATGAATGAGATCCGTGAGTCGATTCGGATCGTACGACAGGTGCTCGAACGCATGCCCCGTGGTGACTACCGCGTACAGGATCCCAAGATCACGCCCCCTCCGCGAGCCCGCATCGACGAGTCGATGGAGGCCTTGATCCACCATTTCAAGTTATTCAGTCGTGGTTTCGAGCCGCCGGAGGGAGAGACCTACGTCTCGGTGGAATCGCCGCGTGGTGAGCTTGGCTGCTATATCGTCTCCGATGGAACGAATAAGCCCTATCGCATGCACATGCGGGCCCCCAGCTTTGTCAATCTCCAAAGTGTTCCGGCCCTTCTGCGTGGTGGCCTGATGGCAGATGCCATCGCAGTCCTATCCTCCGTCGACCCAGTACTTGGAGAGGTTGACCGTTAATGGCGCATCTGTCCGCTGAGAACCTCGATCGAGCGCGGCGTCTCGTCGCGGTCTATCCAAAGTCCCGCTCAGCCCTCATTCCACTCTGTCATCTGGCCCAGTCCCAAGATGGATACCTCACCGAGGAGGCGATGGTCGACATCGCGGAGCTCACCGGTGTCACCGCCGCGGAGGTTCGTGGAACTGCCACCTTCTATGACATGTTGCACACTGAACCCGTAGGCGACTACGTCATCGCTATGTGCACCAACATCGCCTGTCTTCTTGGCGGAGCCTACGAGCTGCTCGAACACGCAGAGGGCCGTCTCGGCGTCCACATCGGCCAGACCACTGCAGACGGAAACTTCACTATCGAGGAGGCAGAGTGCCTTGCTGCCTGCGATACCGCACCCTGTGTTCAGGTCAATCACCGATTCTTTGGTCCGCTCGACGGTGCAGGTTTTGACCGTTTGATCGATGACCTCACCGCAGGGCGTTTGGTCGATCAGGTGCCACGACATGGTGTGCTGAACCGAGTCGAACGTACCGTTGGCCTTTTGACAGAGAACGAGAGCGAGGCCCGCGCGTGATCACGAACGCCGATCCGATCATCACGCGCCGCATCGCCTTTGAGGACTCTTACACCATCGAGCGTTATCTGGCGACCGGTGGATACGAGGGACTGCGCCGCGCACTCACCATGACGCCAGAGGCGGTCGCTGAGGAGGTCAATAAGGCGAGTCTTCTGGGTCGTGGTGGCGCAGGATTCCCCGCAGGGCGGAAATGGTCCATGCTCCGGCAGGCTCCTACCTCCTACCTCGTTGTCAATGGTGACGAGAGCGAACCGGCGACCTTCAAAGACCACCTGCTCATTGAGCGAGACCCTCATCAGATCATTGAGGGTTCTTTGATCACCGCCTATGCAATTGGAGCCTCGCAGATTTTTATCTTCTGTCGTGGCGAATTTGCACTTGGCCTTGAGCGTCTGCAGGCCGCCTGCAACGAGGCCTACGCATACGGCGCGATTGGAAAGAACATCTTCGGCGCAGGCTTCTCCATCGATCTCGTCATCCATCCCGGAGCCGGTGCCTATATATGTGGAGAGGAGACCGCACTCCTTGAGAGCCTCGAGGGAAAGCGCGGATTCCCGAGAATCAAGCCCCCCTTCTTTCCCGCTGTCAATGGCCTCTACGGCCAGCCGACCGTCGTCAACAACATTGAGACGATGTCGAACATTCCCTGGATCATTTTGAATGGTGGCGATGCGTTCGCTGCCCTGGGAACCGGGGCCTCAACCGGTACACGGCTCTTTGCCCTTTCGGGTCGGGTGAAGCGACCCGGTTGGTATGAGCTGGAGATGTCAAAGACCACCTTCCGGGACCTGATCTTTGATCCATCACTTGGTGGTGGCATCATCGATGATGGGACGATTAAGGCCTTTATCCCCGGTGGAGTCTCCGCACCCTGGTTTGGTCCCGATCAGCTCGATCTTGGGCTCGATCAGGAGGCCGTCGGCAAAGCCGGTTCGATGCTCGGCTCAGGTTCTGTGGTCGTGATGGATGACACGACCTGTGTAGTCCGTGCGGCCTGGCGGATCACACGCTTCTTCCACCGTGAATCGTGTGGTCAGTGCACCCCCTGTCGCGAGGGCGGCACTTGGTTGGAGCAGATCATGCGCCGCATCGAAGAGGGGGGCGGACGCGAGAGTGATCTTGACCTCCTCATGGATGTCTGCGACAACATCGCTCCAGGAGTAAGTTGGCCGCCGCAGCAGACGACGATCTGCGTGCTCGGACCATCCATCCCCTCCTCAATCGCCTCAGCGATCCGCATGTTCCGTGACGAATTCCTCGCGCATATCGAGGCTGGCTGCTGTCCCATGGGTGGTGCACGATGACCGAGGTACGTAACGAGGAGACGGTCGAAAAGACGACGGTTTCGGTCACGATCGACGGTGTGGCCTTTGAGGCAAATCCTGGGGAGCTGATCATCGAGGCGGCAGAGCGCGCTGGGGTCTATATCCCGCGTTTCTGCTATCACCCGCGGATGGAGCCAGTCGGTGTCTGTCGCATGTGTCTCGTCGAGGTCTCTGGACCGCGCGGACTCTCGTTGCAGCCATCGTGCTACCTCCGCGTCGTGGAGGGTCAGGAGATCCTCACCAACTCCGAGAAGGCGCGCAAGGCACAGGAGGGAGTGCTGGAGCTCCTCCTGACAAACCACCCCCTCGACTGTCCAGTCTGTGACAAGGGTGGCGAGTGCCCGCTACAGGACCAGGCGATGGCGCATGGACCGGGTGAGACACGCTTCATCGAGGAGAAGCGGCACTGGGCCAAACCGATTGAGATCGGTCCGCTCGTTGCACTTGATCGCGAGCGGTGCATCCAGTGTTCGCGCTGTACCCGTTTTGCTGCCGACGTTGCGGGGGAGGCATTGATCGATTTTGCCTTCCGCGGTGCCGAGATTGAGGTCGCTCCATTTCCCCTTGAGCCCTTCTCTTCCTATTTCTCCGGTAATACGGTGCAGATCTGCCCTGTGGGCGCATTGACTGCGCAGCCCTATCGCTTTAAGTCGCGACCGTGGGACCTCGAGCAGGCTGAGAGCACCTGCGAGGGGTGTGCAGTTGGCTGTCGTACCGTTGCTCAGTCATCTGCAGGTGCATTAGTCCGCTACCTCGGTGTCGACGTTGACGGAGTGAACCGAAGTTGGCTCTGCGACAAGGGGCGTTTTGGTCACGAGGCAGTGCACGCAGCCAACCGTCTTAGCGCGCCGCTGCTGCTCCGTGAAGGCGCACTTACGGAGAGCACTTGGAGCGAGGCAATTTCCTTTGCCGCTGCTGCCATCGCCGATGCGATCCGTGACCATGGTGCTGAGTCCGTCGCTGTCATCGGCGGTGCTCGCCTGACCAACGAGGATGCCTACGCCTTTGCGAAGCTCGCCAAGTCGATAATTGGCACCGACTCGGTGGATGCGCAACTCGGTGATGGTCTTCCCGCGGAGCTGGTTCTGGGACTTCCGCGCGCCACGATTAACTCGGCTGCTTTAGCAAAGGCGGTGCTTGTCCTAGGCACCGATCTTCGTGAGGAGCTACCGGTGCTCTACCTCCGACTCCGCGGAGCGGCGATGGCAAAAGAGGCGACAACGGTCATCGATGTGACGCCAGTGACGACCTCACTCGCAGCCTTTGCAACCACGGTGAACTACCTTCCCGGCGACCTTGCACGAACGGTCGCGCTCGTCGCCGACCTACCTGGTGCTGAGGGATTTGGGCTTGATGAGACACAGCTGAGCGCTGCGCGTCGCGCGCTTGCGGATTCGGGAATAGCCGCTGATGGCAGTGGACTTGTCGTGGTCGCCGGTCGTGGGGATCTTGGCGAGTCGGCAGAGGTCGTCTCCTCTGCGCTTCTCTCACTCCATCACGCGCTTCCCGGCGCAAGATTCCTCCCCGCGTTGCGTCGAGCGAACGTGCACGGAGCGCTCGATATGGGTCTCGCCCCCGGCCTACTTCCTGGGCGCGTCGACCTCGATGCAGGGGGCGACCTGATCGCGAATGGATGGAATGCAGTGCCGAGGGCACGTGGTCGTGATGCGATTACGACGCTTCGCGCCGCCGCGGATGGCGAGATCAAGGTGCTCATCACCCTCGGTGCCGACCTTGTGGCCGATGTGCCTGATCGTGCGTTGGTCCGTGAGGCCCTTGCGAAGGTTTCGACCTTGGTGACCGTGGCGACCCATGACGATGCCACGGTGCGTGTTGCCAATGTCGTCTTGCCAGTCGCCGGAGAGGCCGAACGCTCAGGTACCGTTACCAATCTTGAGGGACGTGTGGCACCGACGACGCAGAAGGTAGTACCGCCAGGAACTGCGTGGCCTGCGTGGATTGTGGCAAGTGAGATCGCGCGGCGACTTGGCGCTGATCTCGGCTTTGCTGATTTTGCCGCAATTTCGCATGAGATCAGTGTGGCAGCTGGTGTCTATCGCGGGCTTTCTCTCGGCAGCGCGCGAGTTGAGGCGCGCCGCGAGGGTGTCATCGTGCCCCTTTCGAACACCCCGGTCACCATTGCAACGCGACGGCTCGATCCAATGGCGACGCCGGGAATCACCTCCGTCACCGAGCAGGGAGCCCAGATGACGACGGGTCGCACGGAGGAGGCTGCGGTCGAGGCGTTGATCGCGCCGGTCTCCACTGCAGCGCTCCTCGACCACTTCGGAGAGCCATCGATCGTCTTCGCACCGAAGGTGGACGCGTACACCCATCGGCTCTCGGTTCGTCGCGCCCTCTATGATCAGGGGACGCTGGTGCAGTCGAGTGCTTCGATGGCACCACTCGCGGCCCCTTTGATCGCGCAGCTCCATCCCCAAAGCCTCGCGGCGCTGGGGGTCAGCGATGGGGGAGTGGTGCGACTTCGCTCCTCGCGAGGTTCGATCGATGTCACGGTACGAGCAAATGCCGCGCTTGATCGTCGTCTCGTTGTTATCCCAGCACGCGCTGAGCTCGATGGAGCGGTAGGAGCTTTTGATCTTATTGACGCCGCTGAATTTGCCATTGACGTCCAATTGGAGAGCATCTAATGGGTGATACACTGTTCTCATCGGGACTTTATCTCGGTGTCTTTGTGATCGTAATGGTAAAGGTTCTGATCGCCTTTGGTCTGCTTATGGTCTCGGTGATGTTGATGATCT
>CAIMWD010000024.1 GCA_903845085.1 uncultured Acidimicrobiaceae bacterium | reverse complement strand
CGAAACTGCGCCGCCTGAAGTCCCACCACGGACAGCACATGATCGACCTGCTGCCTGATCAGCGCACGCGGAACCCCGCGCTGGCGTGGGCCGTATTCAACGTTGCGCCGCAGGGTCAGCCAGGGAAACAGGGCGTATTCCTGGAACACCACGGCACGGTCTGGCCCGGGCCCGGTGACAGGCTTCCCATCAACCAAGATCTGGCCGCCGGATTTCGCTTCGAAGCCGGCGATCATGTAGAGCAGCGAGGTTTTTCCACAGCCGCTCGGGCCGATCACGGTGACAAATCGTCCGGAGGGAATGTCGAGGCTGATCTCTTCAATCGCAGCGTAGGCGTTCATTCGGTACTGGCGCGTAACGCCCTGGAGCAAGAGCCCAGAGGCGGTGCGATCGGCGTCGCTCTCATGCGGCACCAGGATAACTTCGTCCATCTACTCTCCCCTCCTCTCGCTCGCCATATCCCCGGCGGCGTGCTCCGGGCCTACCATCTTTCCCGAAAAGAGAACTACCCCGGGCAGAGCCCGGGGTAGTTCAACACTTCCTATAAAACGAACTTGCATCACACAAGATGCAGATCCGTTAAACGGCATCCTCGCCAGGCTCTGCGACGTCTCCGCCGAAGAATTGCTCATCCTCAGAGAGCGACAGCTCGCCATCGGTGATCCCGCCGATACTCGACAGCGGGTCGAAGGTAGCCGTGCCATCGAGCGACCGGTACTGAGCAAATGGGTCATCACTCAACAGGCTCTCGTCACCAAGGGCAAGTCCAGCGCCACCCACGTCACGCAGCCAGGTGGCGAGATCCCCCGCCGTCGGGTCAGCAAGATCGGAGGACCAGAAGGTCATCCGCTCTGCATCGGGAGTGTCGACGGAGATATCGCGGTATTGCGTCAACCCAGAGCCTGCAGGTATCAGCTTTCCGATAATGATGTTCTCCTTCAGACCATACAGACGGTCTGACTTACCCTCGATCGCCGCCTCAGTCAGCACGCGGGTGGTCTCCTGGAAGGAGGCCGCCGAGAGCCATGACTCAGTGGCGAGTGATGCCTTCGTAATACCCATGAGCTCGGGACGACCCTCCGCGGGACGCTTTCCCTCCTGCACGAGTTGGCGGTTGGCCAAAGCGTAACCCTGTGAGTTCGCGCGCTCACCCGGAAGGAACGGCGAGTCACCAGACTCCGCTACAAGTACGCGCCGCAACATCTGACGAACTATGAGCTCGATGTGCTTGTCGTGGATCGACACACCCTGATCACGGTAGACCTTCTGTACCTCCTCTACGAGGTACTGCTGGGTCTCGCGAATTCCACGGATCTCAAGGAGCTCCTTGGGATCCTTCGGACCCTCGACGAGGGCATCGCCAGCGGCGATCTCCTGTCCATCGACGACCTCGAGGTGCGCGCGCACCGAGACGTTATGAATCTCCTCGGTGCCATCATCGGCGACGATCGCGATGCGACGTCCGGCCTCGTCATCCTCAACACGGATAACTCCGGCGGTACGCGATAGCACCGCTGCACCCTTCGGCGTGCGTGCCTCGAAGAGCTCTACTACGCGGGGAAGGCCGTGGGTGATGTCCTCACCAACAACACCACCGGAGTGGAACGTACGCATCGTGAGCTGCGTTCCCGGCTCACCAATCGACTGCGCAGCGATAACGCCAACCGCCTCACCAAGCTCTATGAGTCGGCCCGTTGCGAGCGACTTGCCATAGCAGGAGATACAGATACCCTGCTCAGCCTCACAGGTCAACACAGAGCGGACGCGGATGCGATCCACCGTTGGGTCCTGCGCGAGGCGCTGAACATCGGTGTCTTCCAGCATGACTCCGGCCTCAATCACACTCTTATCGGAGAGCGTGATCGGCTCCACGAGGAGACGTCCATAGGCGCGCGTCTCAAGATAAGTTCGCTTGCCCGGAGCATCCGGGTGTACGTCCTCAATCCAGATTCCACGGGTGGAACCACAGTCCTCCTCGCGGATGATGAGCTCCTGCGCAACATCGACAAGACGGCGTGTGAGGTAGCCCGAGTCTGCGGTGCGAAGTGCCGTATCGGCAAGACCCTTACGGGCCCCGTGGGTTGAGATGAAGTACTCAAGGACCGAGAGACCCTCACGGAAGGAGGAGATAATCGGACGAGGGATCATCTCACCGCGTGGGTTTGAGACAAGGCCCTTCATACCGGCGATCTGACGGATCTGCTGCGAGTTACCACGTGCACCAGAGTCCACCATCATGTCGAGCGGGTTGAACTTCACCGTCGCGAGCGTCTTCTCCATCGCCACTCCAACCTCGGAGTTGGCAGCGGTCCAGATCTCGATCTCCTTCTGACGACGCTCGTCATCGGTGATGATGCCGCGCTTGAACTGCGCCTCGGCCTTCTCCGCCTCCTTTTCGTGGCGGTCCAAGATGGCTCGCTTTTCGGGAGGGGTGACAACGTCAGCGATCGAGATCGAGAGGCCTGACTGCGCTCCATATCGGAATCCCAGCGCCTTAATCTTGTCAAGGCTCTCGCCCACAATCGCCTTGTGATAATTCGCGGCAAGTTCCTCCACAATCGAACCGATAGTGGTTGCATGGCGACCTATCAGGTCGTTCACGTAGCCAAAATCGACCGGAAGCGCACTATTGAAGAACATGCGACCGGGCGTCGTGATGATCTCCGTCGGCTCCTCTTGGGGTGCAGCCTCAGTGTGTCGCGTACCAAAGATCGAGAAGGGGAAACCCTCGGGTCCAGAACGGAACCGGATCTTTGCGTGCAGGTGCACATCGCCCGCCTCGTAGGCAGCCTCAACCTCGTAGAGGTTTCGGTAGACGTTGCCCTCGCCGACCTGACCCTCCTCTTCAAGGGTGAGGTAGTAGGCACCAAAGACCATGTCTTGGGTTGGGACCGTGATCGGACGACCTGTTGCTGGCGAAAGGATGTTGTTCGCACTCAGCATCAAGATGCGCGCCTCGGCCTGCGCCTCGGCAGAGAGCGGGAGGTGCACGGCCATCTGGTCACCATCGAAGTCTGCGTTGAATGCGGTGCAGACCAGTGGGTGAATCTGGATGGCCTTACCCTCGATCAACACCGGCTCGAAGGCCTGAATTCCGAGACGGTGCAACGTAGGTGCACGGTTCAAAAGAACGGGGTGCTCCTTGATGACCTCATCGAGAACATCCCACACCTGAGCGCGGCGACGCTCCACCATGCGCTTGGCACTCTTGATGTTTGGCGCGATCTCCACATCTACAAGACGCTTCATCACAAAGGGCTTAAAGAGCTCAAGCGCCATCAACTTAGGCAGACCACACTGATGCAACTTGAGGGTCGGGCCGACCACGAT
>CAIMWD010000023.1 GCA_903845085.1 uncultured Acidimicrobiaceae bacterium | reverse complement strand
CTGAGCGGATCGGTGGGATCGAGGTGAAATTGTGGTGCGGGGGCGGTGAGGAGGTCGCCCACTCGAGCGTATTCGCATCCCATGGGTTGCCACCTGCCGCGACCGGACGACGCCAAGAGACGTAGAAGTTCACGAGGAGCACCGCGACCGAGAGAAATAGCATGTACGAGCCCGCGGTGGAGATGCGGTTAAGCGACGTCCAACCAGTACTTGCGGTGTACTCGGCGATGCGCCGTGGCATTCCATGAAGGCCCAACAGGTACTGCGGCATAAAGGTCACCCAGAAGCCGACGAACATCAGCCAGAAAGAGATCCTTCCCAGACCCTCGCGCATCATGCGACCGGTCATCTTTGGATACCAATAGACGAGTCCACCAAATCCCGCGAAGACAGCAGATCCGAAGAGCACCTCATGGAAGTGCGCAATCACGAAGTAGGTGTCGTGTGTCGCGAAGTCGATCGGAGGCGAGGCGAGGAAGATCCCGGTGACGCCACCAAAGAGGAAGACGATGAGAAAACCAACCGCGTAGAGCATGGGCACCGTAAAGGTGATGGATCCGCCCCACATGGTGCCGATCCAGTTGAAGAACTTGATACCGGTGGGGATGGCGATCAGGTAGCTCATCAGCGAGAAGAAGGGCAGCAGAACCGTACCGGTGGTGAACATGTGGTGCGCCCATACCGCGGTTGAAAGTGCCGCAATGGAGATCGTGGCAAAGACCATTCCGCGGTAACCGAAGGTCGGCTTCTTCGAAAAGACCGGGATGATCTCCGAGACACAGCCGAAATAGGGGAGGGCCAAGATATAGACCTCCGGATGGCCAAAGAACCAGAAGAGGTTCTGCCAGAGCACCGGCACACCACCCCCTGCGACCGTGAAGATATGCGTGCCAAGGTGCCGATCAGCCCAGAGCATCACCACCGCGGCGGTAAGGACTGGGAAGGCGATCAGGATCAAGATGCCGGTGACGAGCATGTTCCAGGTGAAGATCGGAACGCGGAACATCGTCATACCCGGCGCACGCAGATAAAAGACCGTGGTGATGATGTTTACTGCGGTAAAGATCGCCGAGAATCCCGTCAGTGCCAGCGCGACGATCCACATGTCGGGACCAGCACCTGGTGAGTTCACTGCGTCCGAGAGCGGCGCGTAGGCCACCCAGCCAAAGTCTGCCGCACCACCAACGGTGAAGAAACCGAGGATCATCGTGAGGCCACCGGAGAGGTAGAGCCAGTAGGAGAGCGCGTTCAGACGGGGGAACGCCATATCGGGGGCGCCGATCTGCAACGGCACGATGTAGTTCGCAAGTCCACCGAAGGCGAAGGGGCCAGCGAAGAGGTAGAGCATGAGAGAGCCGTGCATCGTGAAGAGCTCATTGTAAAGATGCTGCGAGACCACCGTATTGTTGGGACTCGAAAGCTGGGTACGGATCATGATGGCCATTAAACCGGCCATCATGAAGAAGACGAGGGAGGTGATGAGGTAGCTCTTACCGATCATCTTGTGATCGGTAGAGGTCAGCCACTTCAGCAGGCCAGTGGGGCCATGCTCCTCCTCATGGTGCTCCGCTGCGGCGGCGGGACGATCGACCGTGAGTGTCATAGTTCAGAGGATCCTTGCTCTGGCGAACTCATGAAGCGTGGCTCGTGAGCCACGAGGTAAAGGTAGCTGGCGAAACGACCTTCACGCTAAAGAGCATCTCGGCGTGATAGAGGCCGCAGTACTCGTTGCACTGCCCTCGGAAGTTCCCGGTAGAGGTTGTCGTGAAGTCAAAGGTATTGATCACTCCGGGCTGCGCGTAGCGACTGAACTCGAACGCTGGAATATAAAAGCCGTGGATCACGTCAACTGACTGCAGCACGATGCGCACCGTGGAGTTCGAAGGAAGCATCAGCTGCGGGTACTCCGATGAGGTCGCTGGCTTTGCATAAAGCGCTGGAGTGGCGCTGGTCTGCACCATCACATGCTGCGAAACACCGTTTGAGGAGGCGTAGCTAAAGCGCCATCCCCACCGATAGGCCGTCACGTTGACGATCTCCGCTGGATGTGCGACCACCGTGTCTACGGTGTTCTCCGCAACGACAGTGCCCCAGAAGATCAGACCCACGAGGATGCAGGGGATGATCGTATAGAAGATCTCCAAGGGAACGTTCTCGCTGAATTGCTTTGGAATTTCGCTATTTTTGCTCGAACGTCGGTAGCGCACTGCGGCCCAGAGGATCAGCACAAAGACGATAAGTCCAACGCCAATTCCGAGAATAACCAGCTGCGACCACAGCTTGTTTTCGGTCTGCGCCTGCGTCGTCGCACCGTTGAACTGACCAAAGGTTGGGAGCTTGCAGCCGCCCAACGCGAACACACTGAGCACGAGTGCTGCGGGAACGAGAAGGCGACGACCGGTGCTCCGGAGGGAGCGGACGCTCGTCTGTCGATGGGTCATGGCGCGATGGACGTGATCGGGGGAGGTCACAGCGACGAGGTTAGCGAGTACAGGTACCCGAAGGCCAATTGGCCGAGCGGCGGGTGCACAGATACGGATGAATTCATGGTGTTGTGCTGCATCTTTCGGTTACTCGCCCGCCTTGTCCTCTATCTCGGCACTACCTTTGGTGCCCTTTTCGAGATCCTTTTTTGCCTCGGCATCGCCCTCCTCGACTCCCTTTCGGAACTCATGAGAGGCAGAACCCAGCCCGCGTGCAAGCTTGGGAAGCTTGCTGCCACCAAAGAGGAGGACGATGACGAGCACCACAATGACGATGAGTCCGTCAGCACCCAAAACATTTCCTAGCAACGCAGAGTGCATCGCTCCTCCTTCTGTCCGCTAGGAGGCATTGTAGGACCTCACGGAGACTCGGGTTAAGCCCCCGGTGTGGCCGTACCCGCTCCCGCTGCGACCGTTCCACTCGCTACCGCCGCCGCAGCGCGACGCATCGCACGTGTCTGGCGGTCACGACGCGTAGGGGAATAGCGCTGCGTGAGACGCACGATCAGCCGGGTGAGGAGGATGAGGCCGAGCACAATGACCACAAGAAGAAAGGAGGCGTCCGCCGCAAGGTGTTGCGCTGCGGGAACTGGCTCGTCGTAGAAGGTATAGGTCGCATAGGTCAAGTAGCCGATGGGCTCATGAACGAGGGCACCGGTAGGGATCGAATTCGAGAACCCTGCTGTGAAAAGGAGCGGAGCGGTCTCACCGACCGATATCGCTAGTGCCAGGATCATTCCCGTCAAGATCCCCGGCAGCGCAGGACGGAGCACGATCTTTCGCAGCGTGCGGGGCATCGTAAAGCCGAGTGCCTCTGCGCCCTCGCGGTAGGCGACCGGCACCTGCTGCAGCGCAATCTCCGTGGACTTGGCGATATAGGGCACTACGAGCAGGGAGAGCACGATGAGCGCTGGAGCAAGCGAATAGCCCCAGTGCAGACCGACAACCAGCGCGAGGTAACCGCAGTAACCAAAGACAATCGACGGGATGCCCGAGAGCGTTTCGCAGGCACCGCGCATGATCGCTGAAAAGCGGTTCTTGGGAGCGAATTCCGCGAGAAAGATCCCCGAGCCGACGCCAACAAAACCGGCGAGAATCCCGGTTCCAAAGGTCAGCACCATGGTGCCAACGATGGTGTTGAGGAGCCCTCCTCCTATTCCGGTGGAGTTCTGCGTGAAGATGGTCCACTGCCAATTCGCCATGGCTTTCGCCGTTATCGAAACCAAGATCCAAACCACAGGGGCGACGACGAGGGCGAGGGCGAGAACACAGGCCGACCACCAGAGCAGATTCTTCATCCGACGTGCACGCGAAATCCCTGCGGTGCCACCCAGTGATGAGAGGAAAGACGTACCAGTGGGGATGGCCATTAGTTGGTGCCTCCCGTCGGCAGGCCAGCACTCTTCGCACTTCGGCGGATCAGAGAGCGTGCTCCCGCGTTCACTACTAGCGAGATCAGCATCAATACCAGTGCTGCCTCGGCGAGCGATTTCACCGCGAGCCCCGTCGGATCGGTCAACGCCGAGTCGAGCTGTGTCACGATCGCGGCGGCGATCGTGGTCATCGATCCATAGATATTTGGAGAGATCTGCAACACCGAGCCACCGACCATTGCAATCGCGATCGTCTCGCCGAGCGCCCGTCCCAGAGCGAGCACCGTCACTCCGATGATGCCGGAGCGAGCCCACCGAGCCTGCACGGTCATAAAGGACTCCG
>CAIMWD010000022.1 GCA_903845085.1 uncultured Acidimicrobiaceae bacterium | reverse complement strand
CAAGCTCCAGGCGATGCTTGCCGTGCTCGTTCGGCCCTAGTGCCGCGCCAGCATGCGAGGGCGCGCAGCAGATCCAAGTGATCGCTAGATGGGGCGTTTGGAGTGAGTGAGGCGACGAAGTCCCCACTTGGTGACAAGCGCCATCGCCTCCGTCACTACCGAGGATGACATCTTTGACTCCCCCTCGACACGATCGATAAAACTAATGGGAATTTCGCGGATCACCGCACCAGCTCGCCGAGCGCGATAGGTCATCTCGATCTGGAATCCGTACCCGTTGGCCTCGACAGAGTCAAGATCGATGAGCTGCAAGATTCGTGCGGTGTAGACGCGAAATCCAGCGGTGGAATCCTTCACGCCAAGTCCAAGCATCAGCGAGGCGTAGAGGTTGCCCCCGCGAGAGAGAAGCCGCCGAGACAGTTTCCACTCCGGAATCTTCCCACCAGCCACGTAACGAGATCCGATGACGAGGTCCGCCCCATCCGCGAGTGGCGCAACGAGTGAGGGCAGTGCCGCGGGATCGTGAGAGAAATCAGAATCCATCTCGACAAACGCCTCATAACCAGCGGCGATGCCCCATTGAAAACCTGCACGATACGCGGGGCCGAGACCGTTCTTCTCCGGTCGGACGATGACCTCGATAGATCCCAGCTTGCCAGCAATTTCGCCGGCGATCTTCGCAGTGCCATCGGGACTCGAATCGTCTACAACCAAGATATCTGCCTCGGGGAGAGCGACCCTCACCGCACGGAGAATCCGTTCGATGTTGGAGCCCTCGTTATAGGTGGGTAGCACCACAAGAATTCGCACGGGGAGAGAGACTACTTGCCCTCCACGGGCGGTGAAGGAACTACTTCCCGATCACCAAAGGGGAGAAGGCCCTCGCTGTAGAGCTCTCGCAAGATGACCTGAGTCGCTCCGGCAATCGGCAGGGCCAAAATTGCGCCGCATATCGCTCCGAAGGTCGACCCGACGATAGAACCGATCTCCGCACCCAAGATGACCGAGACGAGGACCCACAGCGGATTGAGACGAAGAGTTCGCGAGATTATTACCGGGTTAAGGAGGTGATTCTCTACCTGCTGATATGCGAGAAAGACGACAAGCGTGATGATGCCAGCGGGAAGCGAGTGCAAGAGCGCGACGCCGACGACAGGAATCCCCGCAAGCAGACCTCCCACGAGGGGCAGAAAGTCAACAAGCGCTGTCCAGATCGCCAGTACCGCCGCGAAGGGAACTCCGGTGGCACGTAAGACGATGTAAGAGACAAAGCCGGCGATCACCGAGGTGGAGAGGTCTCCCGCCATAAATCCGGTGACCTGACGAACCATCTGACCGAGAATTCGCTCGACCATCACTGCGTGTTCGCTACGAAACAGCCGCAAGATACCTGCGACGATGCGCGGGGCCTCGAGGAGAATAAAGAGCGAGAGAAAGGCGACCGTGAGAAGGCTGGTGAGGCCACTTAACACGGTCTTTCCCACCGCGAGCGCTGGACGCCCTAGCTTGGTCACGTCGCTCACGAGAGCGTTCGAGTGGGCATCGACGTAGCTCGCGAGATGAAAACGAGCGATGAGATGACCGACCGTGCCCCGGCCGTCCTGCGCCTGGCGCACGAGCGCTGGCAGTTCGTGCGCAAAGTGAGTTGCCTGCGTCAAGATCGTATTGAAGAACGTGTAACCGATTCCCAAGATGAGGGCGAAGACAATGAAATAGACGAGGAGTACCGCTGGTGTTCGGCGCATTCCACGGCGGACCAGCAACGTCACGAGCGGGCTCAGGAGTGCCGCTACAAAGAGCGCCGCGAGCGCAAGCAGCAAGATGAGACGAAGTCGCCAGGCGAGCAAAAGGAGGATAATCATCCCCGCGCTCAAGAGCAGGATTCGCAGCGCAATCCGAACCGCCAACCTCTCCGCCGGCGTCTTGGTCCGTTCGACCTCGTTCATCGCGTCCAATCTCCCAAAGTGGCTCATCTGACGCGTTCCCGCGATGCGTGGCGCGCTCCCCCGTGAGGTTACACACCGCGACGGACAACTGCATCTTTGCGCCAAGTGCCACCTGCCGGGAGGTTTAGTGCCACCATGGTGAGATGGCATCCCAGCGAGAGGTCGCGTGAGGGTCTCTCACTGGAAGGCGACGACGCGACACCGCATCCGACGCGGTGCCATTATCTTCGCCGTCCTTCTCATTATCGAATACCTGGTCGTCCCCCGACTCATCGATGCCTCGCGTTCGCTCACGCTGTTGTCGCATATCTCTTTCATCTGGCTTTTCAGTGGAGTCGCGCTGGAGGGACTCGCTCTCTACTGCTACGCCCTGTTGTCGCGCACCGTTCTCCCGCGCAATGCACCGCGGCTGAACACCATATTGCGGATCGATCTCGCGACGACCGCCGTCGCTCACGTCGTTCCAGGGGGCACAGCGGGCAGCGCCAGCCTCGGCTACCGCCTCTTTACTGCCTACGGGATGAATGGCACCGAGGTTGGCTTTGCGATGGCGACCCAGGGCATGGGCTCTGCAGTCATCTTGAACATCATGTTGTGGCTCAGTCTTCTCATCTCAATACCACTCGCGGGCGTTCACCGCATTTACATCATCGTCGCACTCGTGGGACTCCTTGCGATCCTGGCGATCTCTGGTCTCGTCTATGCCTTTACCCACGGCGAGGAGCGCGCAGCTGACTTCCTGCGAGCGATTACGCGACATATTCCTAAGGTCGATGAACATGCCCTGGATCGCATCATCCGTCACATCGCGGTCCTGCTGCGCGATCTCGGCAAGGACCCTCAACAGCTCAAGGAGGCGATCCTCTGGGCGGTGCTCAACTGGCTCTTTGACGCAGCCTCCCTGATGGCCTTTCTCGCGGCATTTCACCAATACGTCGACCCGTTCGAACTCTTTGCCGCCTACGGAATCGCCAATGTGCTGGCGGTTATCCCCGTCTCGCCTGGAGGCCTTGGCTTTGTCGAGGCGACCTCAATCGCCCTACTTGTCAGCTTCGGCGTTCAAAACAGTGTCGCGACGCTCGCCGTTCTTGGCTGGCGCCTGGTGAATTTCTGGCTCCCTATTCCAATTGGCGCTGGCTGTTACATCTCACTTCGCGTGCGACCGGGTGCGGGACTTCGCGAACGGCGCAAGGTGCTCTCGAATATGCCGATCGATGCGTCCCCACTCGACAACCTCGAGTAGCCAGAGAGCTGCTCAGCCGAGACCAGCTCCAGCAGAGAGAAATGGGGTGAGCTTCTTCCGTCGAGAGCGTTGCACCTGCCCCTCACAGGTGAGGCCACTCACCTGCTCAAAAAAGCCCTGCTTGCGTCGCAAGGCCCACAACTCGAGTTCGGCCTCACCCCTGGCAACCAGAGAGAGCACCAACGTTCCGTCGGCGCGTTCAAGTGCAGATATCTGGGTGATCTCCTCGGAGTGAGAGGCGTCGAGCGCGTCCGCGATTCGAAGGAGTCCGATCAGATAGCGGAGGCGATCAAACTGCTCCACGGTGATCTTCGGGTCCTTCTTCAGTGCCTTCTCACTTCCGCGCAGGTGATAGCGAGCAAGCAAGATCAGTTCACTGACCTCTTCGGGGGAGAATCCGCGGAGATCGCCGTGCTCGATCAGATAGGCACTGTGCCTGTCGTGGTTAGTTCTGCTGATGTGCTCGCCGATGTCATGCAACAACGCGGCGCATTCGAGAAGCTCCCGCTGATTGGCGTCAAGGCCGTGGATCGATGCCGTAGCGTCAAAGAGCTTGCCCGCGAGCTCCGCCACCTGGAATCCATGTGGCGCATTCCAGTTACACCGGTGACAGAGCGAGAGGACAGAGGCGCGGCGGATACTCTTTGGGTCGTCGCCGAAATCAGTTGGATCGTGTGCGGCGATGGTCTGAAGTACCAGGCCCTCTCGCAGCGCCCATCCGCTGATTGTCATCGCCCGAAGATCGAGACGTTCCATGATGTAAAGCAGGACCACAAACCCTGCGGGGAGAAGCTCAGCGCGGCGCGCATCTGCACCGGGAATCTTGGTGCGGCCCTGTCGCGTCTCGGCGAAGACCCGCTTCGCCGCTGTAGCGATCTCCCTGTAGGTCACCGTGAGGTGATTGAGATGATCGGGTGGGGTTCCCGAGCGCAGGGTGGCAGCGATCGTCGCTATTGCGATGAACGTTCCCGATGATCCGATCAACAGCTTTGGTTTGAACTCGGCTACCTCGGCCAAGATCTGCTCCAACTCGCGACTTACATGGTCACGAGCCGCCGCTAACTCCTCCGTGGTCGGTGGGTCGCTCGCGAAGAACGTAGTAGTGAGTCGCCCGACCCCAAGCTTCGCGCTCGCGGCGAAATCCAGTCCGGCGGCATCACCGAGCATGATCTCCAGACTTCCTCCACCAAGGTCCAATGCGAGTGCGGGAGAGGGATCGATGACGACGCTTGCGCGGATCGCCGTAAAGATCGTGGTTGCCTCGTGGATTCCGTCGATGATGTGGATTGTGACACCGAGCTTTTGCTGCACCGACTCGACAAAGGCCGGACCATCAGCGGCCTCGCGCAACGCAGAGGTACCTACGGCGACGATCTGATCCGCCTGCTGAGTCTGTGCAATCTGTTGGAAGCGACGCACGACCTCAAATGCGCGTTGACGTGCGGTTGCGCCGAGCGCGCCGTCTCGTGCAACAAGATCCCCGAGGCGAAGCATCTCTCGTTCCTTCGCCAACGAGACGAAACTTCCATCAGGGCGCGTCTCCACGACAATCATATGGAAGGAGTTGCTGCCAAGGTCAAACGCCGCGATTCGCACGGCTAGAGACTACGAGATCTCACTCCCGCGGCGACGCTTTGCGCGTTCAAGCGCGAGCGACTCGAATCGGCGCCGCGCGGAGAAGTCATCATCACCCACAACCTTCTCCCAGCTACCATCTGCGGTAAGGGTCCACGCATTCATGTTGTCAGCGAAATTGAGGCTCAGGACCTCTTCGAGTCGCGCGCATAGTGCCAGGTCCCGCACCGGCGCCAACGCCTCTATCCGGCCACTGAGGTTGCGCTCCATGAGGTCACCAGAGCCAATGTGGTACGTCGCGGGGTTCAAAATTGATGCCGGATTGGTCGCATCAACGGGGTGACCAAATCGATAGATCCGTGAATGTTCCAAGAAACGACCAACGATCGAACGAACCGTGATGTTCTCAGAGAGACCGGGCACGCCGGGTCGGATACAACAGACGCCACGCACGATGAGCGAGACCGTAACGCCTGCCTG
Source organism: uncultured Acidimicrobiaceae bacterium (assembly GCA_903845085.1). Lineage (GTDB taxonomy): Bacteria > Actinomycetota > Acidimicrobiia > Acidimicrobiales > Bog-793 > CAIVND01. Next base: position 14,674 of record CAIMWD010000022.1, on the reverse strand, counting down.
ACTTGCACCATAGAGCGCATCGATAACCTCCACATCGGTGAGCCCATTCACCTTTATCGCAATCGAGCCCTCGACACCCTGCACAGCCTGGCGAGCGATCTGATCCAATATCCACGGTCGAAAGCCATTTGGCGCGAGAACAAGCCGTCTTGTCGAGGGGGGTCGCGAGAACCCCGTGAGGTGATTAAAAAGGTTGGAGAGATCTGCACCGATGACCTCGTCCGAAGTCAAGATTCCAAGATCTTCATAGTTGCGTGAGGTATCGGCGTTGTAATTACCGGTGCCGATGTGACAGTACCGACGGATCCCATCGGCCTCTCGCCGCACGACGAGGGTGGTCTTCGCATGCGTCTTGAGACCCATCACGCCGTAGACAACATGCGCTCCGCTCTGCTCGAGTCGCCTCGCCCACTCGATATTTCGCTCCTCGTCAAAACGAGCGGTGAGCTCTATCAACGTCGCCACCTGCTTGCCCTCCTCCGCCGCATGCGCGAGAGCAGCGACGAAATTAGCGTCACCCGAGGTTCGATAGAGCGTCTGTTTAATCGCGAGTACGTCAGGATCGGCCGCAGCCTGCAGAATGAATGCCTCGAATGAGGTCGTAAAGGAGTCATAGGGATAATGCAGGAGCACGTCCCGGTCACGCAGGACCGCAAAGATATCCGCGGGACCATCGCCGTCCATCAACTCTGCAGGCGTCACCGGCGACCACTGCGGAAGTCGCAGGTCAGGACGGTCGATGCCATAGAGCGACCAGAGTTGCGCAAGATCAAGCGGTGCCGCCTCGCGGTACAGATCCTCGTGACCAAGCTCGAGCTCCTCGAGAAGCAATTCGCTGATCGAATTCGGCATCGTAGTGTCGATCTCTAGGCGTACTGCGCGACCAAAGCGGCGACGTCGCACCTCCATCTCGACCGCCTCCAGCAGGTCATCAGACTCGCTATCACCAAAATCGATATCGGCGTTTCTCGTCACACGAAAGGTATAGGTAGCGCCAACATGCATCGAGGGAAAGAGTGCGCCGAGGTTGTGCGCCATGACCTCCTCTAGAAGAACAAATCGAAGGCCATCGGGCAGCGCGACGAAGCGTTTGAGCAGTGACGGCACCTTGACTCGCGCAAATCGCGTCTCATGGGTGTGTGGGTCTTCAATGATGACCGCCAAGTTCAGTGAGAGGTTCGAGATATAGGGAAATGGATGACCCGGATCAACCGCAAGCGGCGTGAGCACGGGATAGATCTCGCGTTGAAAGACCGCTGTGAGCGCCGCCTCGTCTTGCTCCGAGAGATCCTGGTAGGTGAGCACCGTGACACCGGCGGCGCGCAGTGTGACGTCGACACAGCGGTGATAGAGCGCCGCGTGACGCTCTTCCAGTGCTGCGGCGATCTTTCGGATCTCCGCGAGCTGCTGCGCGACAGTGAGGCCATCTGCGGAGAGTGATCGCACACCGGCGGCAAGCTGATCCTTCAAACCCGCTACACGAACCTGAAAGAACTCGTCGATACCGCTGGAGAAAATTGCGAGAAACTTGACGCGTTCGAGGACGGGAAGGCTCTCCCTCTCCGCGAGATCGAGCAAACGACTCGCGAAGTCAAGCCAAGAAAGTTCGCGATTAAAGAAGCGAGAGCAGCCAAAGTCACCCACCGAAACCGGCGCAACAAACTCTTCTCTACCAGCGGGTTCGGCATCCATGGTGGTCACACCTCCAACTTAGTGGGCATAGGTAAACAGCAGATCTCCACTACAGTCTCCATCGTGATGGGCTCCCTGACTGGGCTACTGATGAACGCCCGCCGACGAAGCGAGTTTGGTCTACTCGTCGTCGGTGCGATCGTCGTGCTCTTTGGCTACATCCTTCTCTCAATCGCAATCTCGGGAAAACTGCCCTCACGAACGCCAATATTTTTCGCCGGAGCGGTCGTAGCGATTGTTGCGATCCAAGTTGTCAATCGTCGGTTCGTGCCCGACGCTGATCCCATCTTGCTGCCTGTGGCACTTCTACTCAACGGGCTCGGCTACATCATGATCAGTCGCCTTGATCCGCACGCTGCGGGACAACAACTTGGATGGACCGTCATTGGGCTCGGCATATACGCCCTAGTGATTGCACGGATTAGACGTGTGACCGACCTTGAGCGCTTCCGCTACATCCTCCTTCTGCTTGCAATGTTTCTCTTAATCTCCCCGCTTCTACCGGTCGTCGGTGAGAACATAAATGGCGCGCGGCTCTGGGTGCACTTTCACAGCCTTGAATTTCAGCCAATCGAGGTCGCGAAGATTCTGCTCGTAATCTTTTTTGCCTCCTATTTCATTGAAAAACGAGAACTTCTTACGATTCCAACGCGACGTGTCGGCAATCATCTCTTCCCTGATCTCCGTGCGTTCTCGCCAATTGCCGTTGCAGCAGCACTCTCTCTCGTCATCATTCTTGGAGAGCATGATGTGGGTTTTTCGCTTCTTCTCTTTGTCGTATTTCTCTCCATGCTCTGGGTCACTACCGGGAGATGGACCCATCTCGCGATCGGTCTAGTGCTCTTTGCGTTAGGAACTTTCATCGCAAGTCACCTTCTCGGTCAGGTGCATGAGCGTTTTGCCGTTTGGCTCAACCCATGGAAGACGGAGAGTTCCACGGGCTACCAACCAGTTATGGGTCTGCTCGCCTTTGGGCGAGGAGGGATCGCCGGGACAGGTCTTGGTTTAGGTAATCCAACTTCGATCCCTTACAACACGAGCGACTTCATCTTCGCTGGATTTGGTGAAGAGTTGGGTCTGTTTGGGGTCACGTCGATCGTCGTTGCCTACATGCTTATCTGTGCCTCTGGAATGCGAATCGCACTTCGTGCACGCTCAGAGTTCGCCAAACTCTGCGCAATAGGGCTGGTAGCAACCATCGGGTTTCAGGCGTTTTTCATCATGGCGGGAGTCGTGCGTCTCGTCCCTCTGTCCGGAGTCACGCTCCCCTTCGTCTCTTACGGCGGATCATCACTCGTCGCGAACTATGCGCTTATTGGCCTACTAATGCGGATCTCCGATGAGGCGAATCGTCCCGACGAGGATCAGTTTGATGCCCCTGAATGGCTCATCACAGAGGGCGACACGGTGATTGGTACAACCGGTCGCTGACGAAGACAAAGCGCAATCCCATCAGAGACACGACAGGGAATTGTTCTTTGGCCATCGGGACCAGAGACCACGAGCTCTCCAGAATAATTTCCATCTGCCACGTCGGTGATGCGGAGCGTGACAACCTCCAACGAGAAGCTCTCAAGGATCGTGATGATGAGCGCATGGGTAAGCGGTCGGGGAGTCTCGCTTTGGCGTTGCGCGTGCGAAATTGCAATCCCCTCGGCCATGCCGACGGGAATAGCTAGCCGGCGATGGGGCGGGTCGAACTCCTGCAGTTCGACAATGGGGAATTGCGAGGGAAGGTCAAGCCGAACGCCCTGGAAGGCAACGGGTAGGTACGGCCGCGGCGGTAGTGGAATGAAGGTTACGCCTGGCTCACTAACACCATCACCAACAGGCGCACCATCCATCTCCGGTTCAATTGTCATCTCACTCCGATCATCGACGCCCTGGATCATTTCGCTCCACGTTGATGACCAGCGCGATCGCAATAAAGAAGGCAAAGAGGGCCGATCCACCATAAGAGATAAAGGGAAGTGGGATTCCAGTAATCGGCATAAGGCCAACTGTCATACCAATGTTCTCAAAGACGGAGAAAACTAAAAAGGCAAGCACACCGGCACAGATCACCTGACCGAAGCGATCCGCACTTCGCCGGATCGCTCGAAATATTCGAAACGCAACGACGCCATAGAGAAAGAGCATGATGAGTGAACCGACGTAACCGAGTTGCTCTCCGATCGCAGAGAAGATGAAGTCGGCATACTGCACAGGTACATATTGACTATTCGTAAACGCTCCGTGGAAGAGTCCAGCACCGCGTAGTCCCCCCGCACCAATCGCTGTCTTAGAGAGGCAGAGGTTGTAGTTGACATCAACCCCATTGATCAAGAGATTGCAGTCCTGATTGAGGAACCCAGTAATTCTCGTGAGCTGGTAGCTATGGAGAAGGTGGACATGAGTGGCGATAAAAAATACCGCAATCGCCGCACCGAGCGTCGCGACTAAATACCGGACCGGAACTCCCGCGATCGCCAAGAGGGTGGAGAGAACAACACCCAAGATCATCGTGGTTCCAAGGTCGGGCTGGGCGAGCACCAACATCATCGGTACCCCAGCGATGAGCAACATCTTCACGACGTCGATTCGCGAGTAGCCCCCCTGGTGACCATCGACGAAATTGGCGATCGCCAGGATAACGGCGAGTACTGCAAATTCTGAGGGCTGTATAGCGATGCCACCGATCGCGATCTCTCGTACTGCGCCACCAGATCCGGCGGCATTTCCATATCCGGAGGCATGACCGATGGCACGCACTGCGAGAAGCGAAAGGATGACAAGGCCATAGAGGATGTTCGAATACTGCTGAAGGATGCGATAGTCGACAACAATAAAGACCACCATCGCGATGAATCCGATGATGGCATAGACCAGTTGACGCTTGATGTAATAGCTGGGCTCGGCGGGGAAAAGGCTCCGCGTGGCGGAGTAAACCATCACCAGCCCAATACCAGCAAGAACAAAGGTGGCGAGAATCAGATAGAGATCCAGAGCCGCAAGCACCTCTGCCACCGAACGAACTCGGGCGAGTGGGCCGCCGCCACGTCCGAGACGTGGTGGACGGGCTCCCGCCGGACGCTCGAACAGCTTGATACTCACAAGCGGTAAGAATACCGGCTATGACCCTTGTCACTCAGAGCGCCGGTGTGATCTTCCATGTCGCGCATGCCCTCGGGTTCTCTAACTCGACCTCAAGCCACCTCCAATCCGAGCTCGACCGCCCCTTTCGGATAATTGTCACCCTCGTGGTCACGATCTTCATCTCACAGGTGGGACGTCGTCTCATCCGACGCGCTCTGGGCAAGATGCGTCGCCATGCAGAGTTGACCGACTCGGGACGGGCACGCCGAATCGATACCGTGTCACGGATCACCGCAAATATGTGGCGGGTGATCGTTGACATCATTGGACTCTTTCTCGCGCTTTCCATCTTGGGCTTAAATCTCACCCCGTTTCTTGCCGGCGCCACGGTGATAGGTGCGACGATTGGATTCGGAGCGCAATCGCTCGTGCGCGACTTCCTCTCTGGGTTTCTCATGCTGCTGGAGGACCAATACCGCATCGGGGATCTCGTGGAGGTCAATCACATCAGCGGCACGGTGGATGAGGTATCCCTTCGGATCACCCGCATTCGCGATGCGGAGGGAACAGAGTGGTATATCCCAAATGGTCAGATCCTCCAAGTTGGCAACCGTGCTCGCCACTGGTCTCGTGCGGTCGTTGGTGCCCAGGTCGATGTGCACTCAGACCTTGCCGAGGCAACCGAGGTCCTGCGTCGTGCCATGCGCGAGGTCGTCAAACGGCCGGAGCTTGAGGGAAAACTTATCTCGGACCCCAAGGTCCTCGGCGTATCAAAGGTCACCCCCACGATTGCGACCATCGATATCGAGATCCGCACCGAACCGTTGGTGGAGCTCGAGGTACAGCGGGTTCTCCTCGAGGTCGTTACGGAGACCCTCCGCCAGCACAAGATGCTCCCCCCACCAGAGGCATAGGGACAGTTACTTCGCCTTCGTCGGCGACAACAGAGGTCAACCACTAAGTTGACAGAGATGTCGACCTTCATATCAACGTTTCCCGAGGGGTCTGCCGAGCGTAGTGGCGATGGCCCCACGTTGGCGGTCAAAGATCTCATCGATATCGCCGGCACCATCACCACAGCGGGTTCTCTCGCGCTCGCCAGTATTCAGCAGCCAGCAGCCGTCGATGCCCCACTCATGGCGGGCGCGCGAGCCGCGAGGGCACAGATCATTGGGAAGAGCAACCTGTACGAGCTGGCATTTGGCGCCTCAGGCGTCAATCCGCATTACGGAACACCAGTCAATCCCCTAAACGCACGGCTACTTCCGGGTGGCTCCTCCAGTGGCTCCGCCGTCGCGGTCGCAAGTGGAATCTGTGATCTCGCCTACGGCTCCGATACCGGGGGCTCGATCCGCGTTCCTGCGGCATTCTGTGGAATCGCCGGACTAAAGACGACCTTTGGCCGTGTCGATCTCACCGGCGTTCATCCGCTCGCCCCCTCGCTCGACACCGTGGGCCCAATGGCGCGCGATATCGCGGGAGTCGTCGCCGCCATGGCGCTCCTCGAGCCAGGGTTTGCCCCCTCACAGATCGCGACAAGCCTTGCCCTTGTCGCCACTCCCGGTGTTGCGATCGATCCCCGGATCGCACGAGCGGTAGCGGAGGTCTGTCAGCTGTCGGGTCTCCTGCAGGGAACGGTCGCGATTGACAGTTGGATGGAGGCCTTTGATGCGGGATCGACGATCTTGCACGTTGAGGCCTACACAAGCGCGCGAAATCTCTATGAAGATCCGCAACTACGCGCCCTTCTGAGCGAGGGCGTGCGTGACCGTCTGGCCATTGCGGCGACAATGTTCGCGCGGGAGGCTCCGGCAAGAGACTTTGGCGAAGGTTGGCGCGGTGAGATGTCATCCTTGCTCGAGCGATACGACGTTCTCGCACTTCCCTCGGTAGGTTTCTACCCCCCACCGGTCAGCGAGGCGTTTTTACACGTCTATACGCATCTCACCACCCCATGGAATCTCATCGGCTTGCCCGCCCTTTCGATTCCGATCCCCTCCTCAGGACCATTCCCTGCCTCGTTGCAGCTGCTCGGCGCTGCGGGATCGGAGGAGATGCTGTTGGCCACGGGTGCCCACATCGAGGCGTTGATTGCATCGCAGGGCCGATGAGCCGATTTACCGTCCACGCTGATCAATTCTTTAATGCACCCACCGAGGTCGTATTTTCGCATTTGTGTCGCAATTACGCGACAACTCAGCTGCTCTGGGATCCCGCAATCACGGAGATCAGCCCCACGGACCCGCTAGCGCTTGGCTCTCGGGCCTTGGTCACCCGCATCTTTCGCAATCGGCCTCAGCGGGGCGAAATGGAGGTCACTGATTTTCGTGAGGGTGACACGGTCGAGGTAAGTATCCGGTTCCCTAAGGGCGTCGAACGGCGACGGATTAGCTGCGCACCGCTCAATTATGGAGGGACTCACCTCCGAGTGGTTATCTCCAGTGAACTATCGATCCTCGCGCGGATAATCGCGCCACTCACCACCGGACTCATTGAACGGGCTCTCGTGCTTAGCCTCCGTGCCGCGAAGCCACTCGTAGAAGCGACACCCCAGTAGGCAGTTATCGACATAGGCAGTTAAGGACGTAGCCAGCTACCTAGGTAGCCAACTATTCAGCCTCCTCATGCAACATTGCGAACTGGCGGCGGGGACGGTGTATGAAAAGGTGTGCGAGTGCATCAAAGGTGGCGATAGCTCCCGCTCCCACGCAAATTCCGCCGACCACATCTGTGGCGAAGTGCCAGCGAGCGATAATCACCGCGGCGCCAACCGCACTCACCAAGATCACCGCAATCGCACAGGCGATGAGTCGTGCGCGACGATGGAGTATCAAGACGATCGCAACGGCGTACGCGGTTACCGCCGTAATGGTTCCGGAGGGATAGGAGTGGCCACCAAATCCAGCGACATCGCCGCCAACGAGGGGCTTCGCGAGCCTTTCAGTGATAAGCACAGCCAAGATAGCCCCAACGCCAATCCCAATTGAACGACGCCAGTCACGCCGGAGTGAGACCAGCATGGTGAGCAACACGATTGCGATATCGGGACGCCACCCTCCGGTTGCAAGAAGGATCCTCAGGCCAAGCGAATGGTGCGCTACATGGGGCGAGAGCACCCGGAAGGCAAACCGGTCCAGCGAATTCTCCTGCGGGCGATGCACATACCGGATTCCAATGAATGCAGAAAGGAACAAGAGCACTAGGCCGCCTGCGAGCTCTGCATAAAAACCCCGCGATGACCCTGTGATGACCGTCGGTGTGCCCGCCATCTCACCACACTAGGAGAGCGATGAATGGCACTGCGTTCACGTCCTCTTAGGAGGTCGCGAGATCGTTTACAACCTCCCACATCGCGGAGAGTGGCGGCTCGACGCCGGTAAAGAGGCGAACCTGCCAGCCTGCTTGATGTACCAACATGCCGAGCCCATTGCGGATGCGGGCACCACGTTCCGCGGCGGCGGAGAGGAAGGGCGAACGAGCTGGTCGGTAGGAGAGATCTATCGCGAGTTGATGGGGACCAAGAAGGGCGGCGAGCGAAGCGCCACCATCGTGCTCCGGTCCCGTGGCACCGGCAAGACCCAACGAGGTCGCGTTGATCACAATCTCGCAGGTGGAAAGCTCGCCAAGCATGCCGACGTGCGCAACCTCTGGTGCGAGCGCAGCGGCCTCTACCGCTCGCTGCTGCGTCCGATTCACGATGATGAGCTCGCGGGCTCCAGCGCGTGCAAGATCGAGGATGATCGCTCGTGCGGCGCCACCCGCGCCAATCACACCACAGCTCATCCCCTTGGGTGAGACGTCGCAGTTGCGCGCCAGATCATCAAGAAATCCCCGACCATCGGTGCTCTCCGCAACGACGACCCCCGATTGAAAGAGCACCGTATTTGCTGCTCCAAGTAGCACGACATCATTCGAGCGTTGATCGGCGAGCAGGGCCGCCTCTTGCTTATGTGGCGTTGTCACCGAGAGGCCACGAAAACCAAGCGCACGCGCTCCACGCAGCGCTTCGGCAACGCCACCCACGGGAACTCGGAAGGCGCCATAGGCAAGATTAAGCCCGAGGGCCTCGTAGGCCCGATTATGGAGACGGGGTGACATCGAATGGGCAACGGGATCACCAATAACGCCAACGAACTCAGTCGTGCCATCGATGACACGCGCGCCGCCGGTCTTGCTCATGGTTGCGTCGCTCTCATGTTTCTGTCGATATATGACTGCAATATAAGTGCTGCGGCAAGGTCATCGATTACCGCCGGTCCCTTTGGTGCACCCTTCTTGCCGTAACTCTTTGCGCTGCCACCCCTACCCCCGCGGCGTGCCGCGTTGGAGAGACGCCGAAGCTCCTCGCGACGCGTATTGACCTCGACCGAACTTAGACGCTCATCCACGAGTCGGACGGGGACCTCCAACAGGTCGATAAGCTCCCCGACCTCAATCTTCGCGCCCCGAGAGGAGAGCGACTCTCCCCCCGACAGCGAGAGCGGTAAGCCGACGATCACGGCCACGACACCAAACTCCTCAACGAGTGCCTGGACCCTTTGATGATCCTCAGCGTGCGACGCACCGCGTTGAATGATTCCCTGTGGTGAGGCGAGGATCTGACGAGAGTCAGAGAGTGCATATCCAACGCGCACAGAACCAAGATCGAGGCCGAGAAGTCGACCCGGTGCGGTAGACCCCAAGTTGCCAGATTCAGATGCGCTCGTCCCCGCAGGTGGTGATTCTGAGGTCTCCGATGGATCTTTCAGGTTCGCTTCATCCCTACTCTCGATCATGGCGAGTTGGGAGCAAGGAGTTCACAGAGTCGCTCAAGCGCGCCGTCGATCCCTTCGACCTCTCGTCCACCAGCGGTAGCCAGATCAGCGGTCCCGCCACCGCCACCACCAACCGTCCTTGCAACCGTGCCGGCAATCTCCTTCGCGTTCACCTCAAGTCCGGAGGCCAACGCGACCACCAGGGCAACCTTCTCACCGTCTGGTGATCCCATAAGTCCTACCCGTTCAACTCCCTGAGCACGGATCATCAGCGCCAGTTCACGAAGGGCGCCGGGATCAACGCCGTCGCGTCGAGCGACGACCATCGCTCCCTCCGCCTTGGTGACGAGCTCACGCGCCTCCTCTTGGAGCTGTCGCGTACGAAGACGCTCCAACTCCACCTCGAGCGACCGTGACTGCTCAAGAAGACGCGCCACACTCTCCTCAAGTTCTTGGGGTTGCGTACGAAGTTGTGCCGATAGCCGTTGGAGAAGGTCGCGATCGATCGCACTCTCGCGAAGCGCTCCGATGCCGGTCGTGGCCTCAATGCGTCGGGTGTTTGCACCGATTGAGCTCTCTGAAAGAATTCGGAAAGATCCGATCTCCCCCAGGGCGCGCACGTGGGTACCACCACACAGCTCCATGGAGAACTCCCCCGCCTCGACCACTCGGACGGTTGCGCCATACTTATCGCCAAAGAACGCGATGGCACCACGCTGCTCCGCCTCTGCCTTCGAGGTCTCAAAGATATGTACCGCGCGATCGCGGAGGATCTCCGCATTGACGATCTCTTCGATCCGTTGGCGCTCGAGCTCCTCGAGCGGTCCGAAGTGGCTGTAATCAAAGCGCAGGCGTTCGGGAGCGACGAGCGAGCCTTGCTGCTGCACGTGATCACCGAGAACTCGACGAAGGGCATCTTGAAGAAGATGGGTCGCAGTATGGTTCCGACGGATCGCCGAGCGCCGTTCGTGGTCGATCTCCGCAACAACCTCCTCACCTACGGCCAACGAGCCATCGACCAAAAATCCCGTGTGACGAGTCAGACCCTCCGCTGCGCGCGTCGTGTCCAGCACACGAAAGGTTGCCCGAGAGGTCCGGAGGAACCCAGTATCACCGATCTGGCCACCCCCCTCGGCATAAAAGGGAGTGGTATCGAGCACTACATCGAGAAGTTCCACATCCGACGGTGCTTGCTCGCCATCATGGTTGGCAAACGCACCCGAATCTTTCCGTTCGACAGTTGCGAGCACCGTTGCAACGACACGTTGCTCGTCGTAGCCGACAAAATTTGTCTGTCCGTACTCTTCGCTAACCTTCCGCCAGTGCTCCGGGGTATCTCCAGCCCCGCTGGTGGTGCGGCTTGCCTGGCGTGCGCGCTCGCGCTGTTGATCCATCTCCCGGTCGAAGGCCGCGCGGTCTACCGCGACACCGCGCTCCTTCGCGACCTCAACTGTGAGGTCGATCGGGAAGCCGAAGGTGTCATGCAACTTAAACGCCGTTGCCCCCTCGATCGAACCCTTGCCCCGTGCGAGCTCCTCCTCGATCAACAGCGAGCCCTGACGGAGTGTCCGGCGGAAGGCCTCCTCCTCGTGAGAGACCACCGTCTCCACGAAGGCCTGATTCGTTGTCAGCTTGGGATACGCCCCTTCAAGCGTGCGTGTAGCGCAGGCGACGAGGCTTGGCGTCACCAACTCCTCGACACCTAACTGGTGTGCGCGCAGAACAGCTCGTCGAATTACGCGTCGCAGGGTGTATCCGCGGCCCTCATTGCTCGGGAAGACACCATCGGAGATCAACATCGTCATCGCTCGGGCGTGGTCCGCCAGAATACGAAGCGCAACATCTTCCCGGTCCGTGTGCCCCATCCGTGCTCCGGTAAGGCGACACGCCTCCTCAACTAGCGGCGCGACAAGATCGGTATCAAATACCGACTCCACATTTTGTGCGAGAAAGAGCATGCGCTCCATTCCCGCCCCAGTGTCGATGTTCTTACGCGGAAGCTCCGTCAGCGTGCCATCGCTAGACCGTTCAAATTGCGTAAATACCAAATTCCAGATCTCGATGTAGCGAGACTCAGCGCCGTGCGCTGGTCCTCCACCTGCGCCATAGTCAGGACCGCGGTCATAATAGATCTCTGAACACGGTCCACAGGGGCCGGTATCTCCCATCTGCCAGAAATTGTCCTCACCCATCTCTTGGATTCGCTCTGAGGGCAGTCCAGCCACCTCCTGCCAGATGCCCGCGGAATCATGATCACTGTGATGCACGGTGACCCAAAGCCGGTCGGGATCAAAGCCAAGTACCTCGGTGACGAACTCCCAGGCAAACGGAATCGCCTGCTCCTTGAAGTAGTCACCAAAGCTGAAGTTGCCGAGCATCTCAAATATCGTCGCGTGGCGCGAGGTTGTGCCAATCAGGTCGATATCGACCATCCGAAAGCATGGTTGCACCGTCGTGACCCTTGGCGAGGGTGGCCGCTCCTCACCAAGAAAATACGGCTTGAACTGAACCATGCCCGCAATTGTGAACATGACAGAGGGGTCGTTTGGAATTAGCGAGGCTGCGGGCAGCGCGAGATGTCCACGTTCCACGAAGAAACGTGTGTAGGCCTGTCGAAGGCCGTTCGCATCCAACGTCATTGCTCCGCCTTTTTCGATCCCGATCTGGTTCCACGATTATTGCCCGACTCCATCGTCTCCGTTGACAAGGAGGACGTTGAATCGGACTCCCGCGCGCTCGGTTGGCGCAGTTCGGCAAGTCGCTCGGCAAGGACTGACTCACGACCTCGACTACTCGGTTGATAGAAACGCTCTCCTGCAAGCTCTTCTGGTAGATAACTTCCCTCTACCCATCCTCGTGGATCGTCATGGGGAGATGTATAACCGATCGAGTGTCCCAACTGCTTGGCTCCCTGATAATGACCGTCGCGCAGATGCGGCGGCACCGCATAACCCGGGAGTTCTCGCACCGCAGCGCTCGCGCGCCAATACGACGAAGCGGTGGCATTCGATTTTGGTGCGAGCGCGAGATACGTCGCTGCTTGGGCGAGATGCAATGAGGCTTCCGGGAGCCCAACCCGATCGAGAGCTTCGGCGGCAGCGGTCGCGACGAGAAGCGCAAGTGGGTCCGCGTTCCCCACATCCTCTGCTGCCAAAATCATCATGCGGCGAGCGATAAACCGGGGATCCTCGCCGACTGCGATGAGGCGCGCGAGCCAATACAACGCGGCATCAGGATCGGAGCCACGCATCGACTTAATTAACGCACTAATGAGGTCATAGTGCTCATCTTGGCCAAATCGAAGTGAGCGGGTGGTCTTTGCGCCCTCCATGATCGTGAGATCGATAACCGGTGGCACAGTTACTGAGGCGGAGGGTCTGCTCGTGCGCGCAATTGCAATCGCGACCTCCAACGAGGTCAGCACCGATCGAGCATCCCCCTCGGCGAGAGAGCAGCATCGATCGAGCGCCTCCTCGGTGATACCCACACCCTCCCGGTCGAGTGCTCGTCGCGCAACCGCCTCGAGTTCATCTCGCTCAAGTGAGGAGAAGCGAAAGAGCGTCATTCGGCTTAGCAATGACGCGTTCAAGGCAAAAAACGGATTCTCTGTTGTCGCGCCGATCAGCGCGACAACGCCCTCCTCAACCCCTGGCAGGAGCGCATCTTGCTGCGCGCGGGTAAAACGATGGATCTCATCGAGAAAGAGCAGCGTTGTCCGTCCGGTGGCACCGAGCTCACGCTGGGCACGATCGATCGCATCGCGTACCTCGCGTACCCCAGCAGAAACCGCAGAGAGCGGAACAAAGATTCGGTCACCGGCCTCGGCGATGAGGCGGGCGATGGTCGTCTTTCCCGTGCCCGGCGGGCCAAAGAAGATTGCTGAACCTATCGCGCCCGAATCGACCAGCGCACGCAGCGCTGCGCCCGGCGCCAACAGATGACGTTGACCAATTACCTCGTCAAGGTCTCTGGGGCGCATACGGCTTGCGAGTGGCCCCCTTCGCTCGAGCTCACGCTCTGCCGCGAGATCAAAGAGATCGCGAGGCCGCTCCTCCGCCATACGACCCTCAGCCAGCAGCGTCGGAGCGGGAGGCCTTCGCCACGGCGAGTGAGGGGCGGATACCAAGTTCGGTCATCTGGCGAGCTGGGATAGGCGAGGGTGCACCGGTCATCAGATCCGTTCCCGATTGCGTCTTTGGAAACGCGATGACCTCGCGAATGTTCTCCACTCCGGCCAAAATCGCCACGAGTCGGTCGATTCCGACGGCAAAACCTCCGTGGGGCGGAGCGCCAAAGCGAAAGGCACCGAGCAGAAAACCAAATCGGCTCTCGGCCTCCTCATCGGAGATACCGAGCGCAGAAAACACGCTCGCCTGGATGTCGCTGCGATGGATACGAATACTCCCCGATCCCAGCTCCCAGCCATTGAGGACGAGGTCATATGACTGTGCCCGCACGGCGAGGGGATCGCTCTCCATCAATGCGAGATCTGCCTCATGCGGCATGGTGAAGGGGTGGTGTGCGGCGATGAGTCGGCCCTCCTCGTCGATCCCCTCAAACATAGGGAAGTCGATCACCCAGCAGAAACGGCGGCGACCCTCGTGCACCGGCGGGCGACCGAGATCATTTCTCAACTGGCCGAGGACCTCGCAAACCTTGCGATACTGATCCGCAACGATGAGTACAAGGTCACCGCGAACGGCACCAGTCGCTTGGATGATGGAGGTTCGCTCGGCCTCGCTGAGGAACTTCGTAATCGGCGACTCAAGGTCCAACACGCCCTCTGGCAGCGCTACCGTCCGCATCCACACGAGCCCACCCGCACCCAAACTCTTCGCGCGCTCGATCAGTCCATCGAGTTTCGCACGTCCGAACTCCGCTCCACCAGGTACACGGATCGTCTTCACGCAGGGTGCTTGAAAGGCCTTAAAGACAGTTTTGGCGAGAGCTGCCGTGATGTCGACGAGCTCCATCCCGAACCGGAGATCGGGCTTATCCGTGCCGAAGCGATCCATCGCCTCATGCCAGGTCATCTCCACGATCCCGTCAGGCGGCTCTCCATCGACTGCGAAGGTCGCCTTAGCTACTGCCGTCGCGATGAATTCGCGGATGTCACTCTCGGTGACAAAGGAGGCCTCGATATCGAGCTGAGT
>CAIMWD010000021.1 GCA_903845085.1 uncultured Acidimicrobiaceae bacterium | reverse complement strand
GAGGATCGCGCACTTTTGAAGGTCCGTCTCCTTGGTGAGGATCTCGTTCTCTATCGTGACCAGTCGGGCAACTTGGGTCTCCTCGCTGAGCTGTGCCCTCACCGTCGTTGCTCACTTGTCTATGGTGCCGTCGAGCCGGTCGGTGTGCGCTGCCCCTATCACGGTTGGCTCTTTGATCACGAGGGCAACTGCCTCGAGCAGCCATCAGAGCCGGAGAACTCCGTCTTTAAAGACCGGGTAAAGACTGCGCACTATCCAGTGCGTGAGATGGGCGGACTCTTTTGGGCCTACATGGGACCAGGAGAGCCACCACTTCTTCCCAAGCATGACTACTTCGTGCAGCCAAATACCCTTCGCGAGATCGGCATCACCAAGCTGCCCGTGAACTGGGTCCAGATCATGGAGAACTCACTCGACCCGATCCACTCTGAGTGGCTCCACTCGTGGTTCACCTACTTCCAGCGCAACGGCAAGACCAAGAACGAACAGGGTGAGTTCCCTCAGGCACGGACCAAGAAGATCGGCTTTGATGTCTTTGACTACGGCATCGTCAAGCGTCGCATCTATGAGGGTGGCACCGAGGGCGACAACGACTGGGCGATCGGTCACCCGATCTTGTTCCCCAACATCTTGAAGCAGGGCACCTCCTTCCAGATCCGCGTCCCCGTTGACGACACGAACTCCATTCACTACCTCTACACCACGACCTTCTTCCCTGGCGTCGAGGCACCACCTCAAGATGTGGTGCCGGTGTATGAGTACAAGTTCTTCAATGAGGACGGCAGCTTCCAGGTCGATACCATCCTTCAGCAGGACATGATGGCCTGGGTCACTCAGGGCGCGATCGCTGATCGCACCGTTGAGCACCTTGGTGCCTCCGACAAGGGTGTCATCTTGTATCGCAAGGTACTTGACGAGATGATCACCGTCGTCGAAAAGGGTGGTGACCCCCTCGGTGTGCATCGCGATCCAAAGGATGACGTGCAGATCGACATAGTCATCGATTCAATTGCGAAGCCGCTGACCCCAACGTCCGTGCGAAGTTTTGGGCGCGAACCCGACCGCTGGGTAACCGGAGAGGATCAACGTGTCACCTCGATGCACGAGGGCATTCCAATTCTCCTTGACCCGGAGGTGATCGAGAAGCAGATGCGGTCTGGCAACGGTCAGGAGTGGAGCCCAGTTCTCGAAGAGAAGATCAAGATGCGCCTTGCCTATGTGACGCTCCAAAACGAGGTCGCTCGTCGCGGATACGCCGACCGATAGATGAGACCTAGGTCACTCTGTTGATTGGTGGGTGCACCAAGGAACAAAGCGTTCCATTTTGCAGTGTGCGCCATTTCGAGCAAGTTCAGCCTCAAAGAGTTCATGGATGTCGCGATCCTCGTCCTCATATTCGATCTGGAAATCACCCTGCACCGGAGGCTTCTTGTCGCCTCCGCTCATATCGACGGTGCTGGGCGGTGCATACATGGCGAGATAGCGCGCTGGCTCCGTACCGGTATTGAAATGCTGGTGTAACACCCCTGCTCCCGGAATGGTCACCAGCGAACCTCGCTTCCAGTCGACCCTCTCCTTCACCCGGTCGCCGGGGTTCCATAGGAGACTAAAACCCACACCTCCCAAGATGATGAGATGCGGCCCGGGCTCGTGTGCGTGGCCCTTCTTGTAGGTCCCCACCGGGAACTCTGAGAGGTGTGCGATCGATACATTCTGCGCGAGACGAAAGTGAGTGTTTATCCCGCTTGCGCCGCGCGCACTGTACTCCCACAGTGGCATGGTGTCCGCATTGGGTACAAAGTTGGTTCGATAGATCGTGCTAAAGCTTTTGCGAGCTCCTTGCAGTAGCTGACCCTCACCGCTGAAATAGCCCTCCTCCTGAGAGGAGAAGCGGTCGGAGAATTGATAGGGATTATTCAGCACAAAATCTAGATTTTTGAAGGTACGCATCACCGGCGGAGCATTCGTCATCGATGCGTAGCGCACGGCCTCCGTGCCGCTTGCGTTGAAATGCTGGTACCACGCGTTCAACGGAATAGTAAGGAGACTCCCCGCCTCCCACTCCACAATGTGCTTTTGCGTCGGCTCCTGCCAGATACTTGTGGTTCCACGGCCGGAGAGTATGTAGGTGATCTCCTCGTAGAGATGGTGCTCTGGCACAGAGGCACCATCCGGGTCGATCTCCACCACATGAAGATCGTTTGTCAAGATCGGATTTCTCACGGCGGGATCGGAGTAGAAGGGGTGCGGAATCTGGAAGATCGCTCCCCCTCCTCCCTTACGCGCCCACAGTCCAAGGGCAACTCGATTGAGATCCTCACACTTGTAGTCAACGATCACCTTCACGCCCTCCTGCTCCTGCCAGGCGGTATAGGGATCCTCGTCGACGTGAGTCTCGAGATGTTCCGGTAGTTCAGCTCTACGCAGCTCGCTCATCGGTGTATACAGGGTCAACTCCAGACCGTTAACTCCATTTCGCCGGCCATCCAATTGGAGTACTGGCAGCTGCAAGATTCTCATCGAGCGATCGACCCGTTTGCCAATCCTTCGCGATGATCCTCTTGCCGGTAAATCCATCGGCGTCACGCGAGGCCAGAAATACCGCCGGAGGGCCCATAACCTCTGTCTTTACGAGCAGCTCCCGAGGACGTAACGGCGAGTCCGGAATGAATCGAGTGTCCGCTGCTCCACCCGGAATGAGAACGTTCGCGGTAATGCCAGTGTCACGTAGATCATTGGCCATGGCGGAGCAGAGCGCCTCAGAGGAGGCCTTCACCGAGCCGTAGGGGGTATTTTCTCCCCCCAACATTGAACTGAGGCTGGTAGTGATCATGATGATACGTCCAAACTCCTGTTGACGCATGAGCGGAAGCGCCGCCTGCGTGAGGATGAAGGGCGCCATCACGTGCACCTCGTAGAAGCGGCGCATCCACTCGGGAGTTACCTCCCAGAAATGAATGGGTACGGCAAACCGGTCGCCACCGCGGATATTGGACATCCCGATGCCCGCGTTGTGGATGAGAACCTCGAGACTCCCAAATCGCTCACGAGCGACATCAACGATCTCCTCTCCTGCGCCCTCTTTCGTCACGTCAAGACAGAGACTCGCCACCTCGCCAGCGGTGTTTGCCTCTGCCTCTTTCAGCACCGTGTTGTCGGTGCCCACCATGAGAACTCCCGCCCCGGCGGCAGCAAGTGACTGTGTCATTGCGAGACCCAGCCCTCTCGCCCCACCGGTAATGACGACGGAGGTGCCCTTTAATGTGTCTGCATCTCTCTGGGACATCTCTCTCTTTACTCCTTGATTCTTCGGCAGCAGATGCAATACCAATAGCTGCACTCGGGTGTCACCTGCATGACAACCGCAGCGAACCCAGCAGCCGAGGTCGATCCTTAGATATACGAGACGGGAAAGTCCTCATCACAGTTTGGGTCGATAGGAACCTGATGCTGCAACATAATCTCGCGACGCTCCTTACCCGATTCCATGATGGCGAGGACCGCCTCGAGTGTCGCCATGCCCCACGCTCCGGTATGGAAGGTTGGCATTCCCAAAATTACGGAGTTGTAGAGCTCCTCAAGCTCTGCGAAACCAGCATTGTCTTCGAGCTCAATTTCGATATCGTGAACTCCGTCATCGTCGTAGACAAAGAGTCCGTACTTTGATTGGCGGATGTCGCCGCGCTCACAGCTGACGATGACGACACCGAGGTCATCAGGAAGCCACGCCTTCTGCTCATGGTTCTTGATCGCCTCCTTCTCCTCGGCCATGGTCACGTCACGTCGCTCCTGCTTATCCTCACTCTCACGGCGGGTTCCCGTTGCAATCTCTCGGTGCAGTCGAGCACGCTCTTCGACGGAGTAGTTCTGCTTGCTCTCACCCCACGGCACAAATTCAGTGCCAATGAAATATCCGTTGCCATTGTGAATAATGGTTGCAGGGGTTCCGTCTTCGAACTCCATATAGGCAGCGTAGTAACCCTGGGCATCTCGGCCCGGAAGCCAAGAACCTGTGGTACCTCGGACACTTCGGAGCATGCCACCGCCAATGAAGCGAACCGTATCCACCTGGTGGGGACCCTGCCGATAGGGAACCCCTCCGCCCTGAGCGATGTCAAGCTCCTCAATCTGACGTGGTCGCAGGAGCCAATCGCTGTAGGAAAATATGTTGATCGCCCGGAGCGGTCCAAGCTTGCCGGATTCGACGATGCGACGCGTCGCCCTCATCGGTGGCGAGTAACTGCGCGTGTGACCTGCGAGCATCTTGACCCCATGGCGCTCAGCGGTCGCGACCATCTCCGCCGCCTGTGCCATGGTGAGCGCCATCGGCTTCTCGACGATGATGTGCTTCCCGCGACTTGCGGCAACCTCCACATGTTCCGCATGGAACTTGTTCGGCGTGGAGATCCAGACCGCCTCCACCTCAGGATCGTCGCAGAGTTCCTCCGCGCTTGAATAGACCTTGGCGTTAGGGTATTCGCGCGCAAACTCGTCACGCGAGAGCGAGTTGATATCCGCTCCGGCCATGAGGTTGATGATCGGCATCGCCTCCATCGCAGGAAGGATTCGAGAACCGCCTACGCCTATTCCAATGAGCCCGACATTGAGCTTACGCCCCGATGATGCATTCTCCGCCATGATGGCCCCCCCACCGCTAATAACTCTGCATCTGAGCAGAGCGTGACTTATGTAGCTTCCTTGTGCTGTCTCTTTGCCAACTACTCATTCATGCCATAACAATTGCTAAGGGCACCGAAGCACCCTGAGTACGCTCGCTCCGTCTTGGCCGCCGCGTCTCGTAAAGCATCGCCCATCAACGGACCTTCAAAGAACCTTAGAAATCAATTCCCTCCACGGGATCGCCTGTTTCGAACATCGTCACCGTTGAGAATTCACTGATGTCACCCATCCAGGCACATTCGTGACAGAAGCAAAAGTAGACAGTCGCGTTCGCGGACCAATACGCAGAGGAGAATCCGTCATCGGCAAGCTCAGCGGTGCAGCGTGGGCAATGAAGGCCATGATCCAGCATTGAGATGGTATGCACCTCTTCAGGACCAATGTATGGACGAAGCATGCCCTACTCCCTCTTCCTCGATAAACACGACCGCTCAACGATTTGCCTCACCAAACTTTCACGCAGGGTGCGACTACCCCAGTGCTGCACTCACATTAACCACCGCTCTGCCGTGGGGATCCCTGCGCGAGACAACTTCCTCGGTAGATGCTGGAGAGACCTACTCTCCAGCATCTACTCCGTCGACTACGCCTTGCCGGTACACCAAGGGATGAACTCCGACATCTTGCACTCCGCCCCATGGCGCTTGAGTTCAGATTCAAAGAGTTCGTGTACTTGGCGGTCCTCGTCTTCGTATTCGACCTGAGATCCACCCTGCTTAAAGCTGGTATTCGATCCCGCTCCCATTCCAACGGTGTTGTTCGGAGCAATCATTGCCAGGTAACGCGCAGGCTCGGTACCGGTATTGAAGTGCTGGTGCAATATTCCTGCAGTGGGAACAATGACTAGGGAGTTCTTCTTCCAATCAACCTTGACCTTCTCCTCGTCTCCCCAGTTCCACAGAAGGCTAAAACCAACGCCACCAAGAATGATCAGGTGCGGTCCTGCATCGTGGGCGTGACCCTTCTTGTAGGTTCCGACCGGGAACTCAGAGATGTGCGGCTGAGAGACGTTTCCATCGAGCCGAAAGTGGGTATTGATGCCCTTTGCCCCGCGCGAGCTGTACTCCCAAAGCGGCATAGTGTCCGCATTCGGAACGAAGTTGGTGCGATAGATCGTGGAAAAATTCTTCCCCGTTCCTTGATATACCTTGCCCTCACCGCTGAAATAGTCCGCCTCAGTTCCCGAGAACCGGTCCGTGAACTCGAAGGGATTGTTGAAGATGAAGTCACGATTGCGGAATGTCCGCATGACGACAGGTGCGTTGGTCATCGATGCATAACGACATGGCTCCGAACCGCTCGCATTGAAGTGCTGGTACCAGGTGTTCAGTGGGATGGAGAGAAGACTCCCCGCCTGCCACTCCACGATCTGCTTGTTCTTCTCATCGTGCCAGATACTCGTTGTTCCACGGCCCGAGACGACGTACATGACCTCTTCATAGAGATGGCGCTCAGGAGCCGACTTGCCATCGGGTGCAATTTCAATGACATGCATATCGTTCGTGAGGATCGGGTTGCGGATCGCTGGGTCCTTGTGAAAGGGATGCGGGATTTGAATAATGGCGCCCCTCCCACCCTTTCGCTCCCAATCGCCGAGCTCCACCGTGCTGAGGTCATCGCACTTGTAATCGACGATGACCTTCATGCCCTCGTCGTTCTGCCATGAGGTGTACGCATCCTCGTCAACATGCGTCTCAAGGTTCTCCGGGATCTCTGCTTGTCTCAGTTCGCTGGTCATCTCTTTCCCCTCTTAAATAGCCCACCGTTTTGCGGTGGCGATGTGTTCAACTGCATCTATAACTTCACCTACCCACAAATCTCCAAAATACCTTTCGGCGATCTCCTCACTCTCTAGGTCGTCTCACCTTCGCTCTCTCAGCCACGCGATGAACTCTCACTCACTGGTCCGCCCCAAAGAGAAGCGACTTAATGACGACGGGTACTGCACCACTTGGCTCGAGAACTGCACCAACGTCGACATGGTCAAGCGGCGAAAAGTCAAGGCCATCAAGACTGATCAATGGACGTTGCAGAGGAAATTCGGAGATGATGATCCGTCCAATAGAGGCAGCGATGTCGTCGTCCATCATGATGATGACGGGTGAAGCTCCCTCCGCCGCAAGCGCGCGCTGAACACCGTCCGCAAGTCGCGCCATCTCCCGATGGGAGGGGTCTCCATGCCACGAGAGCGAGATCGCGAGTGGATCGTCAAGGTGCAATCCATACTTTGCTACTGCCTCGCGGATGGCAAGGTTCAGCTCCTCCGGGTCAAGCGGTTCGCTCTCTGTCCAGACGCGCATGGCTGGTCGCACGACCGGCACATTATGTATCGGGAGTACCCCATGATCGGAGATGGTTAACGTATTTCCACTGAGGCGAACGGTCGATTGCGACGCGCCTACGACCGTCGCTCGGATACCCTCTCCTGGATTAACGACAGGCAGAGAGACCAGACCATCTGCGATCGCCTGCCGCAGCGCGCGACCAAGTCCCGGCCCAAGATCGCCATACTCACCTGCCTCGCGCCCATAGATATACTCCGAGACGCCGCCGGAGAAACTCACCGCATCAGGGGTGAACCCCTTCGGTAGGACGCGCGTCAGCCGGAGGCGACGCTCTAACGGAGCGGCCGCTTGATTGGCGATCGCAAGGATGATCTTCACCTGCTCCGCGAGAAAGAGTTGCTCGTCAGCAACCGAGAGGTGGGTGCCGACGGCAAGGTCGATCCCCGCGGCCCGGGCGATCGTTGACGCCCCTGCAGTCGTACTGATTATGCGGCGATCAGCATCCCAGGCGATCTGGCGCCCACCCACCATGACCGCAGCAGTTGCACACACCTGCCCGTCGATGATGGTCGAAAGCTTGGTAGTTCCCCCACCAATGTCGATATGGAGAAGGCGACTACCGGTGGTCTTGGTGTACTCAGTGGCCCCTGATCCGTATCCAGCGAGCATCGATTCAAGATGGTGACCTGCACTGACGCAGACAAATTTTCCGGAGCCTGCGGCGATTCCCTCACCGATTGCACGTGCATTGTGTTGGCGCAGCGCCTCGCCGGTCAGTATGACGGCGCCACTATCAATCTCCTCCGGGCGGATTCCCGCCGCCTCGTGACAACTTTGGACGAAGTCGGCGATTGCCGTTGCATCGATCCGCTTTCCGGCATAGGGCGTGCGGCCAATCTCCGACCGCCAAAGCACCTCTCGCTTTACGACCGCAAAACGAGTGGAGAGGTTCTGCGTCTCACGATGAAGATAGATCCGAGCAAACATGAGGTGAAAGGTGGCTGAGCCGACATCAACACCGATAGTGGTGAGCTCGACATTGTCGATCTTGTTGAGGAAGCTCTCCATCTCGAGATCGGAATGGTCATGCCCCCCACCACCGAATTCGTGCATTGTTGAACTACAGCCTCTCTCTCGCCCTCTGTGTGACGCGTTGTCCAACAGAGTGTTCGGGCGGGAGACGGATCGTCTCCCGCCCGAACAGGTACCGCCTACTACCTCTCGGCAGTGAACTGCAACTAGCTACAGGCCACCGTAGAGATGACGTAGCAGATGACCTTCTTGCCCTGTATGAGTACCTGGTTGTAGTAGTCCTTTGCGGTCACCGGGTTCACATACTTGGTTGCAATACCACCAGCCTGTGCAACGGTGATGAAGCTTGGCTGCTTGTAGACCCAAGCGAATGCGTCACGCAACGCAGCGACCTTGTAGTTAGACACCTTGCCCTGTGTCACCATTGGGTAGCCCGATGCATTGTCGAGAGCTTCGACAACCGCAAAGAGCTGGCGCTGCGCGCGAGTCTTGGCGTATTGCTTCTGCAATGTGGCAAAGGTCGGTACGGTGAGCATCTGCTTGCGGCAGTTCGTGCCAAGCGTCGGGACCACATTGGTCATCAACGGCACAACCTGATTGTTCTGCAACAGACTGCAGGTCGTAACGAGCGACAACATACCGAATGGAGCATCACCACGGAGAAGTCCAGTGGTCTCCGCCGCCTGGTTTGAGTAACCGGTAACCCACTGGCTGGAGTTCGGATTTGTTATCGCACCGAGAGCACCAAAGAGCGCACGCACGATCGTCCCAACAAGTCCCGTGAGCCAGGTCACGCGAGCGGTACCTGCCTTCGCTGCAGCAAGGAACTGCGCGAATGTCGTTACCCCTGAGTTGGGCAGTGTGAGGAAGTCCATGGTGGAGGGACCGGTACCGGCGAGATAGGCCTCGCGATAGGGGTTGAAGTTAATGCCCGGAGCGTTCTCCAGGACGTCGGTCGCAGCCGCAATCGGATTCAACAGGCCCATCGTGAGTCCATCAGGAGCAGCCGAAGCGATGGCGTCCATTCCAGGAACCGAGGCACCGGTGGTGATACGGGTCTCAATGATGTTGACTCCGAGGTATGCCTCCAGCGCCGGGATCATCGCCTCCTCCTGCACATCGGACTGACCGCCAACCGATCCGGGAGAGATCAGTTGAATTGTCTTCCCCCTGTAAAACGCGATTCCTGCACAAGCAAGAGCATCACCTTTGATCTTGATCCCATTCGCCGTCGTGCAACTGCTCTTTGACGATTGAGCCGTCGAGGCCGAGGAGGCGATCGGTAGTGCAAATGCGCCAGCACAGCAGATAAATGCTGCGCTCATGAGCGCCATGCGACCACGGATCGTCCTTGCGCCACGGTTCACTCGAGTTGCCTGAGTACTCCGCATATTCCCCCCATTTTTTTCATGAATTGACACTTCGAGTTGGTGGTGTCACGTCAAAGGTACGACGGAGATCAAACCGAATACTCCCCCGACTTACAGATAATCGAACGCCCCCGCTCGGGAATATAACAGCATCGACACGAACCTGTAAAACTTCAACGAAAGAACTCGTCAGCGAGATGCAACACTTGCATCCGGCACAAAGTCGCCAGCGAACCACCCGATCGGTTCACGAGTTCGAACCCTACTCTCCGGAGTCGAACCGGGTTGATTCTCCCATGCGCCCCACAGCATCATCACCCGTTGGCACCATTCCGATGGAGCACCATCACGATCTCAAAGACTCGTCTACGGACTCGAACGGTCCGCATATGCTCTCCTACGACGAACGAAGGAGAACCTGCGCTATCCCTTCGCGTTCACCGCCTCCACCTCTGCGTTCATCGCCTTAATCTCCTCATTCTGGAGCGCAACATAGGCAAGGCGCATCTTGATCTTCTCTTCGAGAACTGGGCTCCACTCCTGACCGTTGTTCCCATTTCGCATCTGCTTCTCGATCACCTCCGGGTCAAGCGCCATCGCGGCGCGGCGACCAGTATCGAGAGTCTGCGTGGATCCAAGGCTGCCAAAGCTACGGATAGACGTCGGCGTCAATGGTTTGGAGAGTGAGTCAATCGGAACATCGATCTGCACGTCATCCTTTGGATCGCGATGCACACCGTGGGGGTCGCCACCCTTTTCGACGACGGTGATCATCTCGTCAAGTACCTTGCGATACAAGATGATGCCCTTGTCGGAGGCACCAAGGTGCTCAACGGTGCGATCGGCGATCGCGCCCTGAGTGACCCAGGCCATCATGTCCTGCTGAAGGACACGTGAGTCATCAAATGTCCCGTCCTCATTGAAGAACTTGTACTCATACACCGGCACCACATCTTGAGGTGGTGCCTCGACGCCAGGGAAGAAGGTCGTGGTGTAGAGGTAGTGAATGGAGTTCGTGTCGTCAACGGGGACGCGGATCTGGAAGGAGGT
>CAIMWD010000020.1 GCA_903845085.1 uncultured Acidimicrobiaceae bacterium | reverse complement strand
GAGCCCACCGAGCCTGCACGGTCATAAAGGACTCCGTTGAGGTGAGCCCCAATGCCTCTGCGCCCTCTTTAGTCAGGGTGGGAACCTGGCGAAGTAGGTCACGCGCGGTCGAGGCGATCAAAGGAATGATCATCGCCGCCAATACAAGTCCGCCGGTCAAAAGACCCTGACCGGTCGCACTCACCGTTCCCGTGGATCCGTGAAAAAAATTCAACACGGGAACATTCGGCATCTTCTCAAGGATCGGATAGACGTGCTTTGCAAGAAAGGGGCCAAAACTGATAATGCCCCAGAGTCCGATCACGGCGCTGGGAACTCCCGCGAGAATCTCCAGACAGAGACCTATACCTGCAGCGAGGCGGTGGTGGAGCTTCTCGACGAGCAGAACCGCGGCACCGATCGCGATGGGAAGACCAACGATGATCGCAATCAACGAGGACTCGAGGGTCCCTGCGATAAGGGTCCAGGCGCCAAAGTGAGCCCCGGGGAGATGGGCTACGCCGTGATCATGTATCGGGGTGCCATAGAAGTTGCCCGGTGACCATAGTGAGGAGGTGAAGAACGAGAAGCCGTTGTAGCGCACGGCAGGGATCGCCTCGACGAGGAGGATGACCACCATCGCGAGCAATCCAAGGAAGGGGACCACCGCGGTCGCGGTCGACAGATAGACAATCGCGCGCTGGGCGAGCTTTCGCAGCCCAGTCTTCTGAGAGGAGATCGAGGTGGTTACCTCGACGTTATGCATGCTCATCCGACTTCCCTAATTATTAAAACGATCCGCCCAACATGGAGAGTGAAGGGCGCTGGATCTCGTGTATCAGTGTCGCGTATCTCACGGAGAGCGCGGCGCCCGAATGGCGTACCAGTGGCCGGGACTCGCGTCCCGGCCACTGCGCTAACGGTCATCGCCACGAGGCGAGAGGATCGACGGCACTCCGTTCAAGTCGTTTAGCTAATCGACTTGAGGAGGTTGACGGCTACGGCAAGCGCATTCGCCGGCAGCGGCTGGAAGTGAACGAACGAGAGGTTCGCGGCACTTGCACCACCGGTTGGGTCCATGCCCCAAGCGAGGAAGGACTGAATCGCCTTGGCAACGGTCGCCGAGGACTGCGCGCGCTGCACGATGGCGTACTCGAAGTTCACGATCGGGTAGCCATTTGCGACCTTCGGAAGGAAGATCAAGTTGACGGCACCACTTGCGGGCATTGCCTTCATTCCGGCGACCTCAGCGTTGATCGTCGAGGCGACGGGGAGCAGGTACTTTCCGCTCGCATTCTGGAGCTGTGCCTCACCGAGATTCGAGGAGGTGACGGCCGAGTTGAGGTAGCTCACACCGATGTAGGCGACACAACCAGGGGTGGTTGCACAGACCTGCAACATTCCGGTGTTGCCCTTCTCCGCCAGCTCGCCTGGAACTGAAGGCCAGTTGACGAGGTTCTGAGGTCCACCCGAGGTAGCAGTACGCAGGAAGCTCTGCTTGTAACCCGCATTGAGGTAGGTAGAGAAGAGGAAGGTGTCACCACTTGAATCCGAGCGGTGGATTACCACGATCGGAGTTGAGGGGATCTTCACACCCTTGTTCAAGGCGGTGATTGCAGGGGAATCCCAGTTGGTAATAGTTCCCTCATAGATCTGGTTCAAAACCGTGGCGTTCAACTTCAAGTGAATCTTGGTGGAAAGTCCCGGGATGTTGTAGTTCACCATCTGCGCAGAGACAACCTCTGGAATGTTGACCACGGTGGTGTCAGAGGCCGGCAGGTATGGGTCAGAGGCGCCGATGTTGGTCGTGCCCGCGATCGCACCACTTACTCCTGCACCAGAGCCACCAGCAGCGGCGGTGACAGGAATGGTAGACGCATAGGGGAACTTCTGTGCCCATTCGGCTGCGAGTGGGTAGAAGAGGGAGGATCCAGCCTCGGACAATGGTGTCGAAGAACTCGCAGGAACTTCCAATGCCTTGAGCTGCTTCTCAAGCGAGCTCAGCGTTGGAGTCTTGTGAGCGGTCTTTGTCTGTGCGGTCGCTGCCGAAATCGACAGTGCAGAGATCGCAAGGGCGCCGGCGGCGGTGGCCATGCTGATACGACGAAGTCGTGCCATAAACGACGACTCCAAGGGTGATTGTGCATTCATTGAAATGGATGCTCCTTCTTTTCAGGTGTTATGCCCAGATGGGCGTTTTGGGTTGGGGGTAATTCGATCTATCGGTGGTGCCTTTACTGCGGATGACCTCAAGAGGAATCGAAGAGCCGACCCGTCTAGTTGTCTCCGTTCACGGTGACTGCCCCGCCGAGATAACGCTGGGTCTCAAGGCGTTGGGGAGCATCGAAGAGCTGTGGCGTAGGACCGGTCTCCATGAGTTGACCCTCATAGAAGAAGATCGTGTTGTCCGAGAGTCGGCGCGCCTGATCAAGGTTGTGCGTCACGATGATCACTGTGAGCTCAGGCGTCAGCCGGCGAACGAGCTCCTCAACCGCCTCGGTCGAACGCGGGTCGAGTGAGGAGGTCGGCTCGTCTAGGAGGAGGACCTCGGGCTCCACAGCAAGGGCGCGCGCGAGGCAAAGAAGCTGTTGCTGACCTCCCGAAAGCCGGAAGGGGGAATCATCGAGGCGATCGGAGATGTGGCTCCAAAGCCCGACCTCTGCGAGGCGAGTCTCTGCGATATCACGGAGTTCGGAGCGCTTCGCCATCTTGTGTGCGCGAACCCCCGCGACCACATTGTCCATGATCGACATGGGAAAGGGGTTGGGACGCTGGAAGACCATACCGACCTTGCGTCGCAAAATGAGTGGGTCGACGTCGGAACCATTGAGGTCGTGTCCATCGAGGCACACCTCGCCCCGGAGCCAAAACCCTGGCACCTTGTCATTCAAGCGATTCATCGATCGAAGAAAGGTTGTCTTTCCAGAACCTGAGGGACCCACGAGTGCATTGATCGAACCGCGGGGGAAGTTGACGGTGATGTCCTGCATCACGGTGGTCGCTCCGAATCCAAGCGAGACATCGCGTGCGCTCATTACATTGTCCGTTGAGCTCAGCGGCGTGTTCGAGGGCTCACCAAGGCGGTCACTCACCGTGGTCTGCTCCTTCGGGGGTGTTGTAGTCACATAGCTACCGTACGGGGAGCAGCTAAACGCTAATCATCGAAGAGATGAACAGAAGGTGACTTCAACGTGAAACCTTCTTTAACTTGCACGTCGGAGTGGCTTTAACTTGCACGTCGGAGTGGCTTTTCACGGTTACCGCCTCCTCGAATGTAAGTGTCAGCGCGCGTGCGTCCTAGAATTTAAGGGATGAACATTCATCCCCCACGCAATTGTGGACGTGTTGGCGCTGGCGCATCCACGATCGCACGCCTCCTCGGTGTGGCGCGTACCGGACTCGGAATCGTCGCCATCCTCGCTCCTCGCCTTCCGGTGGCACCCTGGGTCGGCGACGACGAGGCGAGACGGGGGTCAGTGCGTCTCTTGGCGCGTGCACTCGGCGGGCGCGACATCACGATAGGACTCGGTACCCTGCTCGAGCGCGACCCTAAACGCCTTCGTCAGCTCCTACTTTTGGGCGCCGGCGCCGACCTTGTCGATGCCTCCGTTACCCTCCGAGACTTCTCTCACCTGCCGAAGTTTTGGCGCTGGGGCATCCTCGCAGCCACCTCGGGCGCCGTTGTTGTTGGTCTAGCGGTTGCTGCCGGGCTCCCCTCAGAGATCGCGCACGAGCGATCGGCACCGACCAATTAGGTAATTCCTCCTATCGCGTCTCTCGTGGACCTGCGCGGTTCGCCTCATCGCGCGAACGGCGCATCGCCTGGTCGGTGTCGATGATCTCTGCCTCCACGGCGCTGAGTTCATGGCGAACGAGAAAACGTGATTCACCGACACGCCACAGAGCAACTCCGCGACCTAATCCAGCAAGGAGTTCTGTCTCTCGCGATGACAGCCCAAAGAGGTGCTGTGCTCGTCGCGCCTCCGGTCGTGCCAGTGCGTAGATCACCGCGGACTCGCAATCGGCTACGAGGCCCTCGCCGATTGACGCATCTGCGGCACCGAGTCCACTACGACGCACGCCAAGGTCAGAGGGTCGATGGACGACCAGAAGATTGGCCAACCCAAAGCTGCGGGCGAGCTTAAAAAATGCACGGAGAAATCCGGAGGTCACCGGATCATCGACAACGGCCCACGCCTCATCCACAACTAATAACGTCATCCCCCCTTCAGCTCGAAGCTGCGTCTCGAGGGAACCGAGCAGCGCTACAAGCACAAGCGAGAGCGCATCCGAACGATAAAAGGCGGAGACATCCAAGACGAGCGAGCGATAGGGAAAAGGTGCGATGCGCGCGCCATCGCCGTGAAACAGGGTGCCAAATTGTCCACCGAGGAGACGCTGGAAAGAATATGCAGTGGCAGCGCCGATCTCCGCAAGTTCAGCGGGTTCTAGATGCAGCGAATTCGCGTCGTCGAGAGTGGGGACGCGCAGTGACTCGATGACCTCGCGAAGGGTAACCATCCTTCGGCCTTGGAGGAGACGGTTGAGTGCAAGGGCCAGTGCAACCTCTTCCTCCGGGCGAAGTGCGCGTCGAAGCGCAAGTGCAGCGATAACTGCCAGATTTCGATGAACGAGCTGCGCTCGTTCCTCGCCCGTCGCATGCGAACCGACATCACCGAGTGGGTTCACTGGGGTAGGGGAATTCGGAGCGACCACCACGCGCCGAGCGCCGATCTGTGCGGCCAAGGCGCTGTACTCTCCCTTGGGATCAATCACAATGATGCGTCGGCCCAAGGCAAAATTGCGAAAGAGAAAGCTCTTTACAAATGCACTCTTTCCCCGCCCCACCTGCCCCATCACAACCATATTTGGATTGGTGAGATATCCACTCTGATAAAGCGCAAAGGGGTCGTAGCAGAAATCGTCGCCGGATCGCTCTCTGCCGATGAGCAGATGCCGCGTCGGCAATTTTGGGCCAGTCACGAAGGGAAAAGTCGCACCGAGCTGGAGTGAGGTTGCCTCGTGGACGGGGATCTTCACTGACACCCCAGCGCATTTAAGAGCCCAAAGGCGAAGGCGCGACGCTGGACTCCATAGAGTCGCCGGAGCTCGAGGTGACATACCGAGGCGCACTGTTCTATCTGGTCGCAGGCCTCCGCCAGCTCCTGCGGGGAGCCAGCCGACACCGTGATATATCCGGAGAACTCAAAGCCTCGGTGACCGACCGAGAGCTCCTCCTCTCGTCGCGTCATCGCTTCGTGCTGTGCTCGCCGCCGCGAGCTCAGTGCAAACCCATAGCGACCGCGTAGCTGTGCATCCGCTGTCGCCGAGGTTCGACGCTGCTCGGCACGGTGGACCGCGCGATCTACCGCGAGTGGCGACATGGCGAGCGCGACCGTTCGGCGGACCCGTGATTCGCTGAGCAGTGGTAACAAAAATCCGGAGGTGACCACGGCTCGAGGCCACTCCGCAATCCAAAAGGTCGCATGCCAGAGTTCGTCGGTGCGCAGGCTCTCCCATCGCTCCTCCATTGCGCCAGGCCACAACCCAGTCCGACGCTGCGCCACACCGGTGAGCAGAAAGCGTCGTTGGGTAACGCCTTCAAGTTGCGCCCGTGTGAGCGGCCCGCGGGGAGGAATTCCCGCATCATGTAGTCGCCGCATCAGGAGATCGAGCTGCACAATAAGATCATGAAACGGGCCCTCAGGCACCGGAGTGCGATCGACGCGCGCGTTGCTCGGTTGCCAGCGCGAGTGGAGGGGAAGACTCACGACCAGGAGCTGTTCGGTAACGAGACGCTCACCCCCCACCTGGTCGATCAGCGAGAGATAGGCATCCATCGCCTCGCGGCGGCGCAGGTCCGCCACCCCTGCCATATTGGTGATGACCGATGCGCGAGTTTTCATCGCGATATCGGGCGCCGTCTCATGTATCCATTTCAGACGCACCGTCCTTCGATCCGTCGCACTCGCCGCGAGCACTGAGGACCACGCCATCGAAAGACGCTCGCGCTCTTGGTTATCGAGGAGTGAAAGCGAGGTCCCGGCAACGTCGATGACTCCGGAGACCATCCGCTTCCGTTGATCAAGTATCACTCCTATTGATCGACCGCCGTGAGTGACCTCTACGAACTCGGTCGACGCGAATTTCGCCGGCGATGGTGAGGTGCGCAGGCCGGTCCGGATCCGATAGAGCATCCGACGCTCGCCGACAACACCAGCATGTGAGAACCGCGAGAGCTCCACGACCCACTCCACCAACGACCTCCCTTCGATGCGCCCGAGTGAGAGGGTCATCCCCATCACGCCGAGACCAGCAGCCGATTCGAGTCCCACCGGTGGTGCAAAGAGATGGAGCGCGATGACGCCAAGCACCAATGAAGCGCCAATCACGCCCAGTTGCAGCGGACCGAGCGCGGCGAGAAGCGCCCGATCATCGCGCGGTCCGAACCAATAGTGGCGCCGGTTATCTGTCATGGTTGCTCTCCTCCCCGGGCCCATAGCGCTCGACCGAGGGCGGTAATCGCAGCGGTGAGCCATCGGCGTCGCGTGGGCGCTGTTCCTCATCGCGAACCCGAACGAATGGTTCCAAAAAGGCAAATGTCTCTCGATCTTCGGGATCAACGGTGAGGATCTCATTTGGATCAACCGGTGCCCAATCGAGATCGTCACCCTCATCAACACTTGGCTGTGGCTCAGGTAGAACCGCATCTGCTGCCATCGGAACGACCCTCTTGGCGGTTCGCTGCGCTCCCTGTGCTGCGCGCTGCGAGAGGCCAGAGAGATGAGTCATCGCACTGCCCTCCGCGATCGGCACGAGATGCAACAGCGTGAAGGGAGCCCACGCACAGAGGAGGAAGATCGCAATCGCATTCACCAACATCGCCGCACCTGTCGCATGTCCAAAACTCACCAGCGCAAGGGCGTAGATCCCTGCGATGATGACTTTGGAGATGATCAATACGAACAACGTCTCTGCGAGGCGCCGCAGCCACTGTTGCGTTGCCGGCCAGATGACGCCGGCAAATGCGAGCGGCAAGAAGAGCGTCACGATGGTGATCGCTGCGGAACGAAGTACCAGCTCGAGCCAGCAGAGAAAGACTACAAATCCAAGGGCGATAGCGAGAAGGAGTCCCTCGAATCCGGTTGTTGCTGGCGAGAGAATGGAGCCTGCAGTAAATACTCCATCTAGGGCGGAGAGAAATGAGGTGATGCTCTGTCGACCCGTCGCCAGAAGCGAGCGAGAGAGTGAATCGCTAACGACGAGCAGCCCGGCGACCACCTCTACAGCGACGCCCGAGAGCAAAAACGCCGCGGGAAGTCGAACAAAGATCACCCGTGTGAGAAGGCCGAGGTCTTGCTGCAGGAGCGCTTGCAGTGTGACAATTAGCAAAAGCGCCACTCCGATCTGCGCGCCAAAACCGCGCACAACGAGATAGAGCGTGTGAAATCCTGTTCCAAATGTCACTCCGGAGGTGTCATTTAAAACAACCGAGAATGCAGTGAGGAGTGCCCTCGTTCCATTGACGGTCCACGCGCCAAAGATCGAAAAGAGTCCGTTCATTAGGCCATGAACGCTCAATCCAAATAGGGAGCCGATCCCCGTCGTTGGGCGAAGGACGAAGCCATATGGCAGGCGGTCAACGACCATCGGGGCGCTCAATGTAAGGACTGGCCGGTAGAGAAGAGGAAGTTCAAGATCGTCGGTGCTGCGCCGATAAGCAGCGCGGCGCCGCCAGAGACCAGAACTGCCCGACGTCCCGTTGACGCGTGTTGGTAATTGTTTGAGTGAGACCCAAGAGCCCAGGTTGCTGCCCCAATCACCAGACCTGCGAGTGCAGCGAGGAGCGCCCACCACGCAAGTCCATTGATCAGCGACTGCAAGGTGGCGCTTCCTGGCAGCCCCGCAGCATTTGGACTGAGCCCGGGCCCCGAAGACTGAAAGGGCGGCAATAGCACGTAGATCGAAGACACAGTTACCTCCAGTGAAGGTGCCGAAGAGGACGGCAGCAGCGGAAAGAGGTCGAGAGTGTCGACAAGATAGGTGCGCCTTACAGCAGTCTTTGCAGGCGCGTGGAGATCCTAGGCAGAGAGAGCGACCACGACAAGAGGGCGGGTCAAAAACCCGCTCCATTTCGGTAGCTCCTCCGGTGAGCTGACATGCTTATGGAATGTCTCACGACCTGCACATCCCGCTCTCTGTTCTCCTGATCTGTATCGGAGTTGCACTTCTTGCGGTGATCGGTGCCTATGTCTTCGGCTCGCGGCGTGGAGCGGATGCCCTTCGTCAACGACTCATTGCGCTCGGCTCGCGGCTCGGCGGCGACAGTCTCGCGGAGGAGCCGGACGATATAGAGGAGGCGCTTACCTATCTGGAGCAGACCACTGAGCGCGCCTCGGAGGCCGTCACCAATGCAAGTTCTGATGCCATTCGTCTACGCAAGGCACTCGACACCCTTCCGCAGGCCGTAATTGTCTGTGATGAACATGGTGACCATGTCTTTCGAAATGCACGGGCGATTGAACTTATGAGCAACCGTCATGGCGATGCTCTCGCTATCCAAGCGGTCAATGAGCTCATCGCCTCCACCACATTTGGCAGCGAGGGAGAGCGCACCTTGGAGCTCTATGGCCCGCCTCGACGCACGCTCATCGTGAGCACCAAGAGCATCGACAATGGCCAGCGAAATCTTGGCGTGGCAGCGGTGATTGAGGACGTCTCAGAGCGTCGGCGCCTTGAAGAGGTGCGGCGCGACTTTATCGCCAATGTCAGTCACGAGATGAAGACACCGATGGGTGCACTGGGGCTTCTTGCAGAGACACTGCTTGACGAGACAGAGCCGGCGGTCTCGCGTCGGCTTGCCGAACGCATTCACATGGAGGCATTTCGCATCTCGCGCGTCATCGATGATCTTCTCGACCTGACCCGGATCGAATCGGAATCGACACCACCACGCGAACCGGTCCTGATCAACCTGGTACTTGCGGAGGCGACCGAGCGAGTTCGCGAGGCGGCAGACCAGCGCAGCGTCGGCATTGAACTCAATGAACCCAACCCTCCAGTTGCCGTGCTCGGTGATCGCCGGCAGCTGACCTCCGCAGTATTTAACCTGATAGATAACGCGGTGAAGTTCTCCTATCCGGATAAGAAGGTTCACGTCAGTGCGTCCGTGGTGGGAGATGACGTGGTGATCTCCGTAAAAGACGCTGGCGTCGGAATTCCGACCCGCGATCTCGAGCGCATCTTCGAGCGTTTCTACCGCGTCGATCCTGGTCGAAGCCGTGCCACCGGCGGGACAGGACTTGGCCTCTCTATCGTGCGCCATGTCGCACAGAACCATCAAGGGTACGTCGAAGTCGATTCTCGTGAGGGTGAGGGAACGACCTTCCTACTGCATCTCCCGCTGCAGGCGGGCGGCGAGGTCGGCTGAGAACGTCGGGTGACTGGGGTGTGACTAGCCTAGAAGTGGTGACCACAGAAGAGATCGTCCGGGTCCTCATCGCCGAGGATGAAGAGTCCTTCATCGATGCGCTAGCGGTCGGACTTGAGCGAGAGAATTTCAAGGTCACCATCGCTCGGGATGGGGCTGAGGCACTGGAACTCTTTCACGATGGTGACTTTGACATCGTCCTTCTCGACGTCATGCTTCCCAAATTGACTGGCCTTGATGTCTGCCGCTCGATCCGCGCAAAATCTGCGGTACCCATCATCATGGTCACCGCAAAGTCAACCGAGATCGACACGGTTGTGGGCCTAGAGATCGGTGCTGATGACTACGTTGCGAAGCCCTATCGTCTCCGCGAATTGATCTCGAGGATCCGTGCGGTATTGCGGCGTAGCTCGCTCGCGGAGGAGGAGCGCCTCCGCTCCCTCCAGATCGAGGAGGAGCTCAACGAGGGTACGGAGAGCGAGGCAATCACCGTCGGCGACGTCCGCCTGGATCCTGAGCGACATGAGTGCATCGTGCGAGGTGTGGAGATCCGACTTCCCCTGAAGGAGTTTGAGCTCCTTCTGCTCCTTATCTCAAACGCCGGTCGCGTTGTCACTCGTGAACGCCTCATCGAGCGCGTATGGGGTTACGACTACGTCGGTGATACGAAGACACTTGATGTACATATCAAACGCCTGCGTTCTCGCGTCGAGAGTGACCCGGCGAATCCCGTACTTATCACGACGATCCGCGGACTGGGTTACCGGTTCGAATCCCCTCGCGCGCACTAGCGCGCCGTTTTTTTCACCCATGCCAGAACCCACCATGCCGGCAATTGAAGTCGAGAATCTCGCAGTGCATTTTGGCGCAAAGGAGGCCGTGCGCGACGTCTCGTTCTCCGTAGGTGCCGGTGAGATCGTTGCCCTTCTGGGTCCCAACGGCGCCGGCAAGACCTCCACCATCGAGACCACGGAGGGCTTTCGCCGTCCGACTAGGGGCACCGTGCGCGTCCTTGGCCTCGATCCGGTCGACGATCATAAGCGTCTCATCGCCTCCGTAGGCGTCATGTTGCAGGGTTCTGGCACCTACCCACAGCTCTCCCCTGAGCGTGCGCTCCGGCTCTTTGCTGACTACTACGAGAACCCCCGATCCCCCGGCGAGCTCTTGGAGACCGTGGGTCTCGTCGAAGTCGGTCGCACCCCAGCGCGTCGCCTCTCCGGCGGTGAGCGCCAACGACTCTCCCTCGCACTCTCCCTCGTTGGGCGACCCCGGGTAGTTTTTCTCGACGAACCCACTGCAGGCATCGACCCCAGCGGGCGCCTCATGGTTCGTGCCATTATCTCCCAACTCCGGGAGGATGGTGTTGCCGTCGTACTCACCACGCACGAGCTGGAGGAGGCGGAGCGACTCGCCGACCGTGTGGTGATTATCGCCGACGGCGAGGTGGTCGCAAGCGGCACCCTCGACGAGCTTCGTGGAAAGGACCGCGTCATTCACCTCTCCACCGATACGCCAATCGCCATCGACGAGATGGCCGGTGATCTTGGCCTAACTGTTGTCGAGGAGGGTCATCTTCGCTATCGCATCCCCGTCGCAGATCTCAACGGATCGATCGAGCAGATCTGTCACTGGCTCTCACTGCACCATCACGATCTCTCCTCTCTCTCCTCTGGCGGACAGTCGCTCGAGGAGATCTTCCTTGCGCTGACTGCGACTGAGGAGGAGCCGAACTCGCGAAGTGAGACGGGCCGGGGTTCACGGGGTCGAAGGAGGTCTCGATGAGACTCCGTGCGATTCGATCACAGGCAGCAGCGGAGCTTCGGATGACGCTGGAACGGGGAGAGTCGCTTCTCGTCACTTTCGGCATCCCGCTTCTGCTCCTGCTCTTCACCAGTAAGGTCTCGATCATCTCGACGGGGCGAATCCACGGCATCGCCTTCGTCGCACCGGGGATCCTTGCACTGGCGATCATGTCGAGTTCGATGGTGAGCCTCGGTATCTCGACAGGATTTGAACGCAGCTACGGAGTGCTCCGTCGTATTGGGATGACGCCACTCGGCCGACGTGCACTCATCGTGGCCAAGATCTTGTCCATCATCGAAATTGAGATTGTGCAGGTCATTCTTCTTGGTGGTGTGGCGCTGATCCTTGGGTGGCACCCGGGCATGAGCATCTTTGCGGGAATCGGTGCGCTCGCGCTTGCCTCAATCGCCTTCGGTGGGATCGGCCTCACGCTTGCGGGGACGCTCCGCGCCGAGGCGACGCTCGCTTTGGTCAATGGCCTCTATGTCATCCTGCTCATGATCGGTGGCATCGTCTTCCCGCTCAGCAAGTTAGGGAGTTTTGCGAACGTCGCCCGTTACCTTCCCGCAGGAGCGTTGACCAATATTCTTCACCCCCTCCTCTCCGGAGGTCAGGCACCGCTATCGGGCTGGATCACACTCGCTATCTGGGCCTTCGTGGCGCCAGCTTTCGCGGCCCGCTACTTCTCCTTCGACTGAGTATGTGGCAATAAAGTCGACGCGCGATCAGCCAAGGTGACACCCCATGAGCCTCGCGCCCTACGATGGGGAAATCGTGCGTAAGCCAGAGATCAGTCAGAGGATTTTTATCCTCGTCGCCGTCGCCGCTGCCGGTTGTTACGCACTTTTAGTCCTCACCGGAGGCGCCGTGCGCCTGACCGGCTCGGGCCTCGGTTGCCCGGACTGGCCTAGCTGCTACCAACACCAATTCACCTCTGCACTCTCCTATCACCCACTCATTGAGTTTGGGAACCGTTGCATTACCGCTGCGGTAAGCGTGATCTCGATCCTCGCCTATCTCTTTGCACTCTGCCTTCGCGAGCGACGACGCGATCTGACCTGGCTCAGCTTTGGTCTCGTACTCGGTCTGATCGCTCAGATCGTTCTCGGTGGCATCGTGGTTTTGACAAAACTCAATCCCTATCTGGTTTCAGTGCACTTCGTCCTCACCTTCGTCGTGTTGGCTGACGCGCTCATACTCGCCTTCCGCGCCATCTACGGACCTCGCGGCAGCACCTTTGTGCTTGATCCGACGCTCATCTGGCTTTACCGTCTCCTCCTCGGAGTACTGACCCTCCTTGTGTCGATCGGCTCCGTGGTCTCTGGATCTGGCCCCCACGCCGGCGCTCCCGGCACGCGACGTATTCCCATCGCCTTCCATGACATCGCAGAGCTCCATGCCGATGTCGCGCTCTTTCTCATTGGCCTCACCCTTGCCTCACTGTTTGCGATTCACTACGCCAAACCGCCCTTTGCGATCGAACGACGAGCCCGATGGCTCTTCGAACTGATGGCACTTCAGGGAGTCCTTGGTTATACGCAGTACTTTCTCCATGATTCCGCGATCGTGGTGGAGCTCCACCTTGCCGGAGTCACCACCCTCTGGTGCACCATGATCTGGTTTTACCTCCACCTACGAACACCACAGAGCATCAATGAGCACAGCGTCGATGCCCCGATGGCAGAGGCACACCGGGTTGGACAGGGATGAGAGACGTGCATATATCCCGCGCCTCGACAATCGAGGCATCGCCAGAGGTCATCGACGTCGCCCGTGCGGAGGAGCATGTCTCCTTTGACCGCCCCTGGCTCGTGATCGTCTGGAACGACCCCATAAACCTCATGAGCTACGTCACCTTCGTACTGCAAAAGCTCTTCGGCTACTCAAAGGAGAAGGCGACAAAACTCATGTTGGATGTGCACCACAAGGGACGTGCCGTCGTCGCAACCGGGTCGCGCGAGCGAGCAGAGCTCGATGTCGCCCGGCTACATCGCCATGGCCTTTGGGCGACGATGGAGCAATCTGGATGAGTCTCGCTGAGGATCGTCCCATCACCGCAGTTGCCTCCGGTGGCTACGACATTCACCTTCCTGAAAACGCGCGTGAGCTGCTGGCCGCTCTTCCTCAGCGGATGTTAGATGAGCTCGACAAAGTGGTGAATCCCGAGGCGATCGTGCCCGAGACGCTGCGACGCCTCTTTCCGCCCGCCTATCCAACCGACGCCTCAGCCGATGACGCCTACACCCGACTAATGCGCCGTGATCTTCTCGACCACCATCGCGAGTCGCTCTTGGTGCTTCGTAACTCTGCCACTGCACAACATCTTGATATGAGCGAGCTCGAACGGTGGCTTGGGGCGATATCGAGCCTGCGACTCATGTTCGGCTCACTGCTCGGCATTACCGAGGATGAGCACGACGTCGCGCCGGACGATCCCCTCTATAGCGAGTGGATCTGTTACCACTTTCTCTCCTATCTCCAAGAGGCGATTATCTCGGTGCTCGCCGAAGAGCTCCCTGACCCGATTCCAGATAATCAGGTGGAGCTTCCAGGGGATCCATGGGGAGAGCCACTCGGCGGCCTGCGTTGGGACGGAACACCGATGCCGGAGGTAGATCATGACGGATGAGGCGCTACCGCGACTACTGACACTGATGGGCTCCGGTGAGACCTCACCGACCATGGTGAAGGTGCACCGCGAGATCCTCGAACGGCTCGGCGCACGCCCCGTTCCCTCGGTGTTGCTCGACACTCCCTTCGGTTTTCAAGAGAATGCGAACGAGCTCACGCAGCGGGTGCAGCTCTACTTTCGCGAGAGTCTTTCCACCACGATTACCAACGCGAGCGGCATCGACCCAGATGACCCCACACAGGCGGAGCCGCGCTTTC
This sequence comes from uncultured Acidimicrobiaceae bacterium, assembly GCA_903845085.1. Lineage (GTDB taxonomy): Bacteria > Actinomycetota > Acidimicrobiia > Acidimicrobiales > Bog-793 > CAIVND01. Next base: position 27,778 of record CAIMWD010000020.1, on the reverse strand, counting down.
TCTCCGAGGCACTCACGACCAACATCCGCCGATCCCGGTACGTCTTTTCGGGTCCCGGTAGTCCCTCTTACGCGCTGCGACAGTGGCAGGAGACGATCGTTCCGCAGCTTCTTTCGGAGAAGATCTCTACCGGAGGCGCCGTGACCTTCGCGAGCGCTGCGGCACTGACCCTTGGCGCGTTGACCGTTCCGGTCTATGAGATCTACAAGGTAGGCATGGATCCCTACTGGCTCGAGGGACTCGATCTCCTCTCGCTCTTTGGCATTCATGCGGCGGTGATCCCGCACTACAACAATGCAGAGGGCGGAACACACGACACTCGATTCTGTTATCTCGGAGAGCGACGTCTCCACATGATGGAGGAGATGATGCCCGACCAGGCCTTCGTCTTCGGCATCGATGAGCACTCCTCCTGCACCCTTGACCTTGACGAGATGACCGCAACGATGGGTGGCATTGGCACCATCACTATCCGTAAAAATGGCGACTCCACGATCTATAACTCTGGAGAAAGGATCGCAATCGCTGATCTTCTTGCGGGAACTCGTCCCAGCTCCCACTCGCGCACCTCAACGCACAACGTCAACGCAGGAACACCCTCAGGCGGAGGTGCGACGCCTCCGGAGGCGACCGCGCTTCTCCTCGATCTCGTCCAGGGCGCCGAGCAGTCGTTTCACCTTGCTCTCGCAGGGGGTGATTCACCGGAGGCAACCTCGGTGATCCTCGATCTAGAACAGTCCTTCCATGAATGGTCGACCGACTCCCCAGGTCAGGATGACCTTCTCCGCGCTCGCGCCGCACTCCGCGCAATGATCGCAGAATTTGGTGCAGCGGCGGTCGAGGGAATGCGCGATCCAAGGGAGCGTCTCGCGCCCTTCATGGAGATACTGATCGCGCTTCGCCAGAGCGCTCGAGCCGAACGACGATTTAGTGATGCCGATGCGATCCGTGACCAATTGATTGCGCTCGGCATCGAACTCAAAGATGCTCCCGAGGGAACAAACTGGTCGATCAGCTAGCGCCAGATATCCCAAAGGGGATGCAAGCGCTGGAGCGATCTCGCCTGCCTCGGAGAGAGTTGGAGTGACACCGCTGGTAGAGTTGCCAGCCTGCACCGCAGTGGCCCCCATCGTCCAGCGGCCGAGGACGCCGCCCTTTCACGGCGGAAACACGGGTTCGAATCCCGTTGGGGGTGCTTTTTGATCTGTGTCCCACTGAGAGATCTCTGTCGCCATGACCGCTCCTCCCGCGACCTACAAAGTCGGCGACTCGTTACCGGCTCGGTGCTATCGATCTGCGTGACAAGCGTGAGGCCCGCCGGCCGAGAAGGATCGCCGTCGCGACCAGCGTGAGCACGAGAATGAGTGCAAAGGCGTTTCCGGCAATGAGCTGCCATCCGTGTTCATGGAGCTCTATCGGATCAGCGCGTGGAATATATGAGGTGGGGACGCGCCAGATCGGCGCGCTCCAAAACACCAGCGCCAACGCAAGTGCGATGAGCGCTCCGTGACGTGGAGCATCAGCGCTGAGCCCCAGCCAGAGAAGAGCGGGCACTATCCAGACGAGGTGGTGGGTCCAGGTGATTGGCGAGACCAATAACTCGGTGTTGGCGCAGACAATTACGCCAAAGAGCGGCGAATAGGACCGGTGTGCCCTGGCCGCGAGCAACAGTCCACCGACCGCGATGACGAGCACGAGAGGCCAGAGGATATTGCCTGGCACCGGTTCGTGGAGAAACCGAGAGAGCAGGCTCCGTAGGTTCTGATCACTGACATCAAAGAGCGCGCCTGCCCGCTTGGCCACTCGGACATCAAATCTCCAATAAATCCACGACGCTCGTGGCGTTAACACGAAGGCGATCGTGGTGCAGAGGATAAAGCTCACACCTGCGGTGAGCGCACCTCGCCGCCTTCCGGTCATCAACAGATAGGGGATGAAGAGGAGCGGCGTCAATTTGATCGATGCGGCGACACCAATTATCAGACCAAGTGGAACCGTCACGCGCCCGATCTGACGGGGTGAGCAGAGGTCAAAGAGCACCGCAAGGCAGAGAACAAGGTCGACCTGGCCAAGACCCACGGTGAGGAGAACTGGATTTAGGAGAAGCGTGGGGAGGAGGAGGACCATACTCCAACGTCGCCGCTCCAACCTATCCAAATGGGGACGCGCCAGCCGGAGCGAAAGGTGAATTAAGCCGAAGAGGGCGGCGATGTTGACGATCGCCCACAGCACCTGCGCTGTAGTGCGCGAGACGACATCCGCCAGAGGTGCGAAGAGGATCGCCGCAAAGGGCGGATAGGTAAAGACAAGGTAGGGGCGACGCGGAACCTCTACCCGATAGAGCAAGGCACTGAACGCGTGACGGCCACCCATGAGATAGACCGCCATGTCAACCTCAAACTTTTGCACCGCGAGAAAGATCGCGAGACCAAGCGCACCGAGCCCTGACACAAGTGGCAGAATCCACGAGGTAGCGGGAGAAACGATCGAACCGCTCGTCGCGACTCCAGAACGATCATCGCGCGCACCTCGCGGGTGAAAGGATTGCATCTTGAGTCGAGTGTAGGTGTTTTGCTTTCGGCGACCGGGGAGGTTCAGCCGCGAGGAGCAGTGCATCTCACCATCGCGCGTCCCCTAGGTAAGCACGATCTCCTCGGCGAGAGCGATGGATGGATAGTCCGGCTGAGCCACGAGAAAGAGGTACTCGTTATTGCGGAGATGACTCACCTTGCCAACTCGCTCACCCTGTGGATTGTGAATCCCGATCTGCGCACCGACGTAGCGCGGATAGTCGTGAACCAGAGTGCGCACCCGTGCGCACCCGCCATAGAGCGAGCGAAGCATCTCCTCCATCTCCTCGCGTTCTAGAAAACCCTCGTTGCTGAAGGAAATCACCATTGCTGGCGAGGTGAGCGAGCTCAGAAGCAAGCGAAATGCGTCGGCGAAGGCGCGTTTTGAGTTGAAGGGACTCTTTCGCTCACGTACGTCTACCCGCTTGTTCGCGATCCCATAGAGCTCGGGCCGATCCCAACGGACCAGCGATTCCCAGATGTGATAGTTCCCAAGATAGGAGTGCTGGTTGTAGGGCGGGTCGAGGTAGGTGACGTCTGCATGCAGCTGCGCAGCTGCCTCGATAGCTTCGAGCTGTGAGGCATAACCCGGACCATGGACGGCCTGTGGGAGCAGCTCTGGCAGGCGAAGAACCAAATCGTTGTACGAGCGCTTGGACCACTGTTTGAGGTATGCCATCTGCACCCCGGTTGTGGAATCGACGCGATCGGCCGCTTCCATCAGCGCGACTAAAAGAATCGCCTCGAGCTCCATTGGAAGCTGGTCCTCTGCGATCGCCTCACGGATGGCGTCGATGCGCATCGCATTGCGCTCTTGAAAGTAACGCGATGCGATTGCGTAGCTCTCTGTTACAAAACCAGGAGCACCGGAGATCGCGTTGTATCGAGCAATCAGTTCGGTCGCATCACGCTCCCACCGCTCGCGGTCACACTGCACATAACATCGGGCGAGGGTGGCCGCGTAGCTGTTGTGATCATTGGCAAACACCTGATAGCCCGCTCGTTTCAGCGCATGCCCGACGCGAGAGGTCCCCGAGAAGAGATCCGTGACACTCGTTGCGCTGGGGAAGGAGGCGATCGCGGTGGTGATCTCCGTGATGAGCCGGCGCTTAGAGCCGAGGTACTTAATCATGGGTTCCACTCGCCGTTGAAATCATGCTCAAGATGACGATGGTCTCCTCCATCTCGCTAAACCTAATTCAGCCTCTGCACCTGTTCGCTTTGGCCCTTCACCTACCCGCGCCGCTGCGATACGGTGGCGAATGGCACGTACCAGCACCTACCTCAATTTTTTAGGTTCTACCGAGGAGGCCTTTACGCAATATGCGGGGGTCTTTGGCACGGAAGTTCTCGGACCCATTCAGCGTTTCGGTGACCTCCCCTCTGAGGTATTGCCACCGACGGTTACCGATGAGGAGCTCACCAAGGTGATGCACGTTGAGCTTCCAATTCTCGGTGGCCACATCATTATGGGCACAGATATGTTGGCCTCCATGGGGCATGATCTGCGAGTTGGTAACAACACCACGATCAACCTGGAGTGCGACAGTCGCGAAGAGGCTGACCGACTCTTTTTGGCGCTCAGTGAGGGTGGCAGCGAGATGGCGGAGATGGCAGAGATGCCCTGGGGCTACTACTGGGGAGTCGTTCTCGACAGATTCAGCATTCGATGGATGTTGACCGTACCGCTCGAGTCGTAAATCTGGAGCCTCCGTCGAGCGATGAAGCCGTACGAAGATCTCCAACCGCTGGTTACTTCATCTCACCGGTACCGTGCTTAGCCCGCGCTGCTCTTCGTCATCACGGTCTGCGGGGTACTCCCGGTCCGTAGCGCCACGCCGGATGGCGCCACACCCTGAGGTGCCGGGCCAATAATTCCCGGACCGCTGCCAGGCGGGCCGTTTAATCCACCACCGGGACCGCCCACAGATCCAGTCGACATCGCTTGAAAGGAGAGCACCCCCGCAACAAAGAGGCCGATGATCAGCGCGAGCGAGAGCGGTGGTGTGAGGCGCCGGAGCAGCCAGGTGGCCAAAAGTGCGATGAGGCCGAGCACCGGTAGATAGAAACGCACCACGTGGACCGTGTTCGCACCGTGACCTCCGGTGAGCTGACCGACTGTCCAGGTGTAGTTGAGATACAGCCCCCAAAGCGCAGCCCAGCCCGCGAGAAGCGCGAGACCCACCCCGAGGTCTCGGGAACGAACGATCCGCTGCGTTGCGTGCGCGTCTCGCAGCGCCTTCATCGACCGAACGATCATCACAATGATCGCGATCGCGGCCAGGATCCAGATCGGCATTGCGATCGTAAGCTGACGGGGCATCTTCGTCAGATTGGTCCAAAAGCTCGCGGTGGAGAAGGTGATCTCGCCAGCAGAGTAGCCAGTCGCAGTGGCATGCCCGTAGGCGTAGCGGTCAAAGCCAAGGATGAGACCAGCAAATAAAAGGATGCTCGACGCCCACAGACCGAGTAGCAGCCATGACAGCTGGGCACGCTTACGGACGAGCGAAACCACCACGACCGCAACAATGAGCTCGACGACATCGGTGTATCGGATAAAAGTTGCTCCCTCCAAGGCAGCGAAGGAGAGCAGGCCTACCGCTGCGCGCCGGCGCGTGCTTTGCTGCGGTGAAAGCACTACCCAGAGAAGACCGCCGGCCGCGGCGGCGATGAGCGATGCATCGGTGAAGGTGGGCATAGTGGCGCGCCATGCAAAGACCAATGCAGCACCAGAGAAGAGGAAGAGCGAGACCGCTAGCGCCCCCGCCCAACGTCCGAGCCAGGCTCGAGCACCGTGATAGAGGCCAAGGGCCGCGATCGCACCGTAGAAGAGCGGCGCGACTCGGAGAAGTCCTATCAGGTAGAAGATCACGGCAAAGAAGGGATATCCGGGATTCTTCTCACTGATCCACATGCCCGCAGCGGTGTGATGCCACTGCATGATTCCCTGACCACCCGATGCGGCAAGCCCGTGGCTTATTGCGAGATACTGCGTATTTGTCAGCAGGATCTGACCATGGCTTAGCGCAACGATCGATGCGCGGTAGGCAAAGTCATCCGGCTCCAACATGGCCGTGGATTTCGCCAGCACCAAGACAGCAAAGATCGCAAAGGCGAGATACGCGGTCACAACCTCCCCTCTTCTCCAACGTGACCAGCGTGCAGCTGGCGTAGGGGCGGCGGCGGTGAGCACGGTCGCAGGCGAAGCAAGCGAAGTTGTCATGAGGGCAAACTATGTGCGTTGTCTGTGAGTTAATCGAAGGTTTACTGTGATATTTCTGAATGTATTTCGGTAGCACAACCGCTGGAGCAGGACACCTCTGTGCCACGGGACGAGCTCGTCTGCAGGGCTTAGCGCTGGTTGTAGACCTCGGGATTGATGCAGTGCACCAGCGGGCGACCGGCAAGGCCGGCGATCAGATTGTCGACAGCGAGATCAGCCATCGCCCGTCGCGTCTTCGTCGTCGCCGACCCAATATGGGGCAGGAGCACGACGTTGGGTGCCTGCACAATCGGATCGTCGAGCGCAACTGGCTCCTCGCAGTAGACATCAATACCGGCACCGGCGATTGCACCACGATTTAGCGCCGTAGCGAGCGCCCGTTGATCGACGATTGCGCCTCGCGCGGTATTGACGAGAAAGGATGTCGGCTTCATGAGACCGATCTCTCGCTCGCCGACCATTCCCCGCGTCTGTTCATTCAATGCGACATGCACGGAAACTACATCACTCTCGCTAAGCAGCTGATCGAGTTCGACGTATTCAATTCCCGGCTCTGCTCGGCGTGTACGTGAGGTCGCGAGCACCCGCATCGAGAACGCCTGCGCACGGCGCGCCACCGCGAGTCCAATACGACCGGTGCCGATGAGGCCAAGTGTTGCACCGGAGATCTCAAAGCCGAGCATGAATGAGGCGTTCCAACTTGTCCACTCACCCGCAAGAAGCGCGTTGTGCCCCTCCACTATGCGACGCGTTGAGGCGAGGATGAGCGCCATGGCGATGTCCGCGGTTGCGTCGGTTAAGACGCCCGGTGTGTTGCCGGCAGCGATGCCACGTTGGGTCAATCGAGCCACATCAAAGTTGTCATAGCCAACGGCCATATTCGAGACCACGCGCAGATTGGGGCAGGCATCGAGTACCGCCTCGTCGATACGATCAGCGACGGAGGTGAGGACACCCACTGCGTCATGGGCATGTGCGATCAACTCCTCCCTCGATGCGGGTCGATCCTCTCCCCAGACCACCACCTCCGCATAAGGACGCAGCCGGTCGAGCGCGTCACCCTCCGGTGGTCGCGCGATAAATACCTTTGGCAGTGCACTCATCATGGATCTCCCATAGTTCCCCTCGTCAAACCAATATCTCACGCGACTACCGTGATTGCGGAATCCTGCTCTCGGGGAGCGAATCCGATATCTAGCGAGAGACGGTGCGGCCTATCTCCACCACAATTCTTGGGGATACTCTCCCGGTTTCTCGCGGTTTTACTGGCTTTTTCGCACGATCTACGATGCATCGCCCTCCTGCATCCTCAACTACCGCTACCGCGGGGTCGTTAACCATCTCATGCCGGCATCTGCCTCACCCGATGAAGGGAGCGCGGAGAGTTCCGGCGCCCCCGATCGCCCATCCAACTCAAAGAGACCGTCGGGAAGTGCACCGACGACCTCTGGCACCACCTCAAGCCGGATTCCCCGCAGGCTCATCACCGTGATCGCCATACCGCGAGCGATGTCGCCAGCGAGTGAATCTGCAGACCACTGTTCGCCGCTCACGCGGACCGTGCCCGAGGGTGAGAGATCGCTCAAGGCGATTCCCGTGGCACCGACAAGGAGCGAGTTGGGCGAGAGAACCGAGGCGGCCGGCGCGATAATGCCCCGGTAGGCGAGTGTGCCGGTGCCGACAGCAAGTGAGAGATCGGCTCCAAAGAGGAGCCAAAGCTCCGCGGAGGCCTCACCCCTGACCGCCATATCGATCAGCCAGCCACCGGCGATGACACCGAAAAAGAGCGTTGCAAGGTGACCGTGGAGCTGTGTGTGAAAGCTCGTGAGGAACGAGAGTACGGTCGCGCCGAGCAACAATCCTGCGATTAGCCACATGGGACCCCTCACCTAGCTCACCATAGTGGGCTTCTCCCGCCGATCCGGCGAAGATCTTCCCCGCCATCGGTGTAATACCAACCCCAACCGCATGACCTAGGATGGAACTCCGCTGCCAGAGCGATCTGACGGTGGAGGTGCCTTTTGGCACCGCAGTACACGGACCTGTGGTGCAGCCTGGAGTGCACGCCGCCCTGTCAAGGCGGAGGTCGCGAGTTCAAATCTCGTCAGGTCCGCCAGCTCGTCCTCCTACTCCCCCGGAGTTGTGGACAGCCTGGTCGAGTAGCTCAGTTGGCAGAGCGCGCGCCTGAAAAGCGTGAGGTCACCGGATCGACGCCGGTCTCGACCACCAGATTTTTTTTTTGCTGATCGCTGGTTCTCACGGAAGCGATCCAACGCTCACCGCGGGTAGCGGTGTCTTGATCTCTCCGCGTCACGAGATCAACACGCGGCTGCTACTGCGGTTTTGCGCCGCCGTAGACGACGTAATCGAGGTGCTTCCAGTAGATGTCGATCGCGGCGAATCCGGCTTTGGCGAGATAGTCCAACTGAGGTGCAAGCGGAATCATGTATCGCACGTGGTTTGCGTGGCGGTGCTCCTCCTCCGGAGTTCGATTGCGCTCACTCGCAGCGGTGGCTGGGTCCTGCCGCTCATTGGCACGTTGCCACGCTGCATCGACTAGGGGGTCGCCAGCGTTGATCGGATCAAAATTGAGATACCAGCCACCGGGACGAAGGTGCGCATAGATCCCGGCAAAGAGTCGCTCCTTCGCCGAATCATCGATGTGATGGACGCACTGTGAGGTAACAACGGCTCCGAGATCGGTCGGAACCTCGCTCGGCCACTCACCACTGGTCATATCAAAGGTGATGTAGCGATAGCGACCCTCATAGGGAGCCATCGCCGTAAGACCCTCGGACATCATCGCCGGGGAGAAGTCGGCGAGGATCGCCGTGGCATTGGGAAAGAGATCAAGGATCGCCCGTGCATTAGGGCCAGAGCCGGCGCCGATGTCTAAAAGGGTGAAGGCCACGTCATCGGCGTAGGGCAGGAGTTCGCCCATGAGGCGCCACTGCGCACGCCGTTTTGCCTCACGTGCCTCCTGTTTGGAGAGATAGGCACGTGCGCCCTCATCGGACTGCCAGATCGCCGCGTTCGAAGCTGCGTCCCCTGTCATCATCGTCTCCTCGTGCCCCACAGGCATCAGTTCCTCGAGCCCATGCAGTATGTCCCTCTTAAGATAGGTCCTAGGAGGTCGCGAGGATGCGATCGGAGGAGATTTTGACGGGAACTGGCGTGGGGTAAGAGCCGGTAAGACAGGCGCTACAGAAACCTGCTCCATCCGCATCGATCGCCTTTGCGAGGCCCTCGAGACTCAAGAAGGCGACCGAATCTGCACCGAGAAATTCAGCCATCTCCGAGGCATCCATGCGTGCCGCAAGGAGCTCATCCCGTGAGGGGGTATCGATCCCATAAAAACAGGGCCACGCAAACGGTGGTGAGGAGATCCGAAGGTGCACCTCAAGTGCGCCGGCCTCTTTGAGCATCCGTACGATCTGACCGGTTGTGGTGCCACGCACCACCGAATCATCGACAACGACGAGACGTTTACCCTCTACCGATTCTCGGAGCGGATTTAACTTGCGACGAACCGCATCGACACGTGCTTGGTGTGTTGGGGCGATAAAAGTACGGCCGATATAGCGGTTCTTGACCAGTCCCTGCCCGAACGGGATGCCACTCGCCTCGGCAAACCCCTCCGCCGCAGGAACACCCGAGTCGGGTACGCCGAGCACGATGTCCGCATCCACCATCGACTCCGCAGCCAGCTGCTGGCCCATGCGATGACGCGCTGCGTGAATCTCCTTGCCAAAGAGCTTGGTATCAGGTCGGGCGAAGTAAACGAACTCAAAGACACACAACCGAGGGTCGATCCGCGACTCGGGAAAGGGGAAGACCGACCGAGGTCCGCTGTCATCGATGATGACCATCTCACCTGGCTCAAGCTCACGCACAAAGGAGGCGCCCACGATGTCAAGCGCGGGGCTCTCTGAGGCGATGACCCATCCGCCGGGCGAAGTCTCCGATGGCTCGAGTCTGCCAAGACAGAGCGGACGGAAGCCATTGGGATCGCGAACTGCAATGAGATGCTGCGTATCGATCAGACCAAAGGAGTAGGCGCCCCATAACCGTGGAAGGACGACACGCAATGCCTCCTCCAACGCGTTGGTAGAGGCGAGCTCGCCTTCGCCGGCGATGGTGAGTGCGAGGAGCTCCGCGACGAGATCGCTATCGGAGCTTGAGATCCCGGGCAGCATGTTCTGCTCTGCCTCTAGCTCCGCAACGTTGGTGAGGTTGCCATTGTGACCCAGCGCAAAACCCTGATCACCAACACTTCGATAGACCGGCTGTGCGTTCTGCCAGGTGCTCGCTCCACCGGTCGAATAACGCACGTGTCCTAGCGCGAGATGGCCGGTGAGCGCCGCGAGCTTGCGCCCATCAAAGGCCGAGGTAACAAGGCCCATCTCCTTCGAGACGACGATCTCCGTGCCGTCGCTGACGGCCATTCCGGCAGACTCTTGACCACGGTGCTGCAGTGCAAAGAGCCCATCAAAGACGAGGTGCGCAACATCGACGCCAGGGGCGTAGATCCCAAATACCCCGCAGGCCTCTTTCACTTAATCCATTCTGCCACCGATCGGTCATCGGCCATTCGTATTTCTTCGCGATAAACAGCCATATTTCTCCACTTTGCTCACCTCCCGAGGAGCTGACACCGCTGCTCGGTAGACTCAGAGTGTGATCGACCTCCACAGCCACTCGAACTTCTCCGATGGCTCAGAGTCACCCACCCGAGTCATTGAATTGGCTGCGGCAGCAGGGCTGACCGCCATCGCCCTCACCGATCACGATGGGCTTGAGGGGCTCCCCGAAGCGGCGCGACGTGCCAATGAGCTCGGGATCACGCTCGTCTCAGGCTGTGAGGTCTCCTGTCTCTACCAGAACTCCTCGCTGCACGTGCTCTGCTACTTCGTCGTTGATGGTCCCGGTGCACTCCAAGAGGAGCTCATCCGACTGCAAGAGGACCGCGCCATGCGAAATGAGCGATTGATCACCCGTCTCAACGAACTCGGTATCCCGATCACCCTCGAGGAGGTCGCGGAACGGGCCGGCGGACGGGGTATCGGACGGCCGCATGTTGCCGCAGTACTTGTCGATCGAGGTGTGGTGAAATCCATCGACGAGGCCTTCGATCGATTGCTTGGCACCGGCCGTCCTGCGTATATCCCTAAATCTCGTGTCACCATCGAGACGGTGATCGCACTCACCACACGATCGGGAGGCGTCAATGCGGTTGCACATCCCTACAGCCTCGGCCTCGAACGTTATGAACTGGAGGCTCAGGTCGAAGAGTGGGCGAAGGTAGGGCTCGTTGGATTAGAGAGTTACTACGGTCGGTATAGCCCCGAACTTCGCGAGCAACTCGCTGCTCTCGCACGACGCAATGGACTCGTACCGACCGGAGGCTCCGACTTTCATGGGAGCTACAAGCCAGATATCTCCATCGGTGTGGGCACCGGGGATCTTCTCGTTCCCGACGAGGTGCTGAGCGAACTCATGGAAAGAGCTTCCTCGACCGGGCGATAACGCAGCCGCGTGCAACGCGCACGAGCGCGAGCCCAGACGAGAACAATGCTCCGCAGGAGATGCGGAGTTGACACCCAAAGTCTCTCAGACCGCTGCCGCGATTGCGACTGCGTGGTCGCCGACGGGGAGCACCATCGGCGCGAGGTGGCTCACCGCGCCAAAGGGGAAGATGGCACCCGAATCGGTGAGGAGATAGAAGCCCGTGCCATTACTCGCCCGCGCCATGGCAACCACGGTGCCACTCACCGCTTCACCGGCAAGGTGCCACCTCCGTGCCACGCCGAAGCGAAAGATGGCGCCGCTTGCGGTGGCGATCCAATAACCGCTACCCGAGGGTGTCGCCGATATCGCGACGGGGACAACGTGCTCTCGTCGCGCGTGCAGAGAACCGAGCGCACGAGCACCACCAAAGCCAGTAACGACACCGTTGCGTTGCAGCAGGTAGTAACCACCGTGCGCAGCCGCAGCGATCGCCACAACGGCATCGGAGTGATGCAGCCCTCGCAGAGTGCCTGATGCATGCACCGAACCAAATCCACCCACATATCCATCGGCGGTTGCGATCCAATAACCGGAACCCGTGAGGTTTGCAGCGATTCCGATCACCCCCGACCGGGCGCGTCGGGTGCTCAAACCTCCCAGCGACTGCGCACCTCCGAACCCTGACACCACACCGCGCGAGTTCACGACCCAGCCGCCATGGCCGTTCGCTACGTCGGCCGCCGCCACGATCGGAGCCGCGGGGAGTGTCGACTGTGAGATCGCCTGACTCGACGCCTCCTCCTGCACCAGTTGGCCAGCTGCCGTTACAACGGAGACGAGCTCTGGCGGAGCGGGAGCCGGGTGCACCAACAGCGTCACTGTGGCAACGGAGGCAGCACCGAGCGCGTCGGTCACACGCACCGAGACTGTGTTCGTCGCTGCGAGAGCTGGGATACCGATGAGCGTTCCGCTCGATGAGAGGACGAGACCGAGTGGCACCGCGCCGGAGGCAAGCGACCAGTTATAGGGTGCGGTACCACCGCTCGCGAGCAGTGTCGCCGAATAAGTTGCCGCGACCGTCGCTGGCGGCAGTGCCGTTGATGTAACCGTCGGGGCAGGAGTGAGATGCGTCGCCGCCTCGGCGACAGTTCCATTCATGACCATCATCAACAGCACGGCGAGAGCAAACGGCCACCGCCATACCCCATGGCTCCTTGGCGCGATCGTGCGCAAAGTCAACATCTACCGCTCCGCGGCGAGCTCCGCCGCAAACAGCCGCATCAGCGGATCCACCTCTCCCGTGGCGAGCGTCGCAACTGCCTCATGAAATCGTTGCGGCGTGCCTGCGGAAGACTCGACCCAGGAGTGACCTATTGCGGCGAGTAGCGCCTCTGGATCACCCTCTGGTGCGACGAGAGCAAACAGTCCCCGCCGTCCCTCAAGGGGGAGCGGCGGACCGATTAGACCCTCATGGGCAAGGAGAGCGGCCTCAACACCGTCTCGCGCTGCGAGTGCACCGGTAAGCATCCCGAGCTGCGCCCCCGCGATAGAGAGACCACCTGCGGTCGTGCTGGTGAAGCCAAAGGCGGCGCGCAGCTGCGCAGCGTTCAGACCCAGTACCACTCCAGCTGCCACTCCGGCTGCGAGACGTCCAGCACTTCCAATTACGTCCCAACCGCGCTCCTGGTGATCGGGCCCGAGAGCGCTCGCCAGATGCTCGCCTGCCGCCGCACCGAGCGCTACCGCGCGGAGGAGGGTGAGGCCCATAGTCGGCCGGAGCTGTGCAGTGGTAAGTGCAGCAACAGCTGCAACAATCGAGATGCGCTCACTGATCTCCTCCGTGGAGACGTCGACCAGCGCTCCAGCAGCGAGCGAGGTAGCAAATGCCCCGAGATCGGTTGGACCGATCGCTGAGGGCGTTGCCCGGCGAGGGGTGACCTCATCAAAAACAGCGCCGAGCATCCCGACCAGTGGATCATCCCTATGCAGAAGGGCCCGAGTCAACACGACATCACAGAGCTGTTGCGCGTGCGCCATTGCTCGCTCGGGGAGCGTGACCGTTGAGAGATCGATAAGCCGGGTGGTGAGTTCCTCGCTGAGGTCGATCACCGTCCCACCACCACCGCGTCGATCTCGGCAATTGTACGGTCGCCAAGTTCCATCGCATAACTCGCCAAAAGCCCGGCTCGGTTGCCAAGGATCGGCGCGACGAGCGACTCGAATTTGTCCGTGAGTTGCTCATCGGTGAGCGGTCGCTCCATCGAACCGGAGGCAGCAACCACGGTCTCGCTTATCTGCGCGCCATCAGCGAATACGACGGTCACGGTCGCTCCCTGACGCCCAATCGACTCATCGGGATAGAGACGTGTCCGATCACGTACTGCCACCACTCTCGGATCCACTGACATCTCATCAGAGAACTCATGCAGGCCCCCGCGACCGCAGAGAAGACCGACGGTGACCCCATGGATTGCGCAGAATCGCGCCTCCAATCCCGTCGAGGCGGAGCTCCGTCCCATCAGCTCCACCACGAGGGGATTACAGGCGACACGCACCTCAACGATCTCCTCGTCGGTGCGTCCATGAAGTACAGGGTGTAAAAGTGTTGCCGCCTCGATCGCCGGATGCGCGACAATTCCACAGGGAAAGGGCTTGTAGGTGTTGTCGAGAACCGTCCAACGGTCGCCAAGATCTGCTGGGTCAAGCCACTGCGTAGACCACTCCTTTGACAACACGGAGAAGTAGCCACCATCGTCGGTGAGAAGGCCAGTGTCGGCGATGAGTCCTGCGCGAGCGAGCGATGCAGCCAGTAGACCATTGGCTGCAGCTTTGCCCGCGTGAAATGGCTTGATTGGCGTCCCAAAGGCCTCGCGCTGACCGACGGTCATTCCTGCAGCGATCGCCATTGCGGCGCCGAGCTGGTCAGCATCTAACTCAAAGAGCACTCCAGCGGCGACCGCGGCACCGATGACGCCGCAGGTTCCCGTGATGTGCCAGCCAAGGTCGTAGTGCGAGGGCGTCATCGCGAGCCCCACTCGCAGCTGCGCCTCCACTCCCAGTGCCATTGCCATGAGCACCTGATCTGCCGGGCTCTCCTCGCAGAGTGCAATGGGATAGATCGCTGCCATCGTTGCGGCACCTGGATGGATCACCGTTACGAGATGAGTGTCATCGAAATCATCGAAGTGTGCAGCAAATCCAAGCGCGAGTGCCGCATAGTAGCGGTCGACGCGCTCGTGACGGCCGAGGACCGCGAGTTCGGTGCCACCCAGAGCGACCCCCGTACGCAATAGTGCATCAAGTTCGCTTGAGCGACTTGCGCCGATCGCCGTTCCGAGCACATTCATGAAAGTCCGTCTCGTCTCATGAACGACCGCTTCGGGAAGCGAGCTTTGCGAGAGCTCCACGAGCCGCTCCGCAAAGCTCGCGAGCGGTGTCGTGCTCATCGGGCGAGCACCCTTTTTCTCATCATCATCCCCGTCCCTACGGCGCGCCGTCATCCACCCACGCCACCGGTCAAGGCTAGCAACTGCGCCTCCTCCGGTTCCGATCCGGATCGCACCACAGCGAGGGCCGAGGTGAGTTGAGACATGGAGAGCTCCAACGCAAGCTCAGATCCATCTCCTCTCCTTGATCTCGCAACGCCACACGATTGGCGGCAAGGGATGTCCCACCTTCCCTGGTTCTGGCTGCGGAAGTTCGACCGCCTCGTTTCGCGTGGGTGTCGTTGGATCCCTCAGGGTGATCGCCACCCGCGCCAGCTGTGGTGAGGTGATCGTGTGCTCGCCCTCGTCGTTGCACTGGCACATCTCACTGACCATCCGGTAATTCAACAACAGCGCCTCTTTGAGCTATCGGCGGCCAACAACACCGTGAGTCAGACGTGCAGCGAGCCCCGAGGATCGTGCACTTGGGTTTGTAACTGCGGCCTCAATCGCTGCACGTGAGGCAACGATGACAAGATCTTCTCGCGCACGGGTAACCGCGGTGTAGAGCAATTCGCGAGTTAACAGCGGGCTCGGCGCCGTTGGCAGCGTCACGATAACCTCTGCGAACTCAGATCCCTGACTTTTGTGTACGGTCATGGCCCACCAGCTGTCAACCTCGGAGAGTTGCGAGATCGAAAGGGTACGCATCCCGTTGGTACTCGCAATTACTGCATGCTCGCCTCGATCGATGACCACCCCTGGGTCACCGTTGAAAAGCCGATTTATCGGATCATTGCGTGTCACCAAGAGAGGGCGTCCAAGGTAGAAACCGCGCAAAGACCGACGCAGCAGCCCACGCTCCTCAAGACCCCGCTCGATCTCCGTTGTCCACCAGTTGCTTCCGTACTGTTGATGGTGCGAACCACAGAGCACCTTTAACCGCGTCAGACGGGTAAATGCATCCTCGATGTCACCGAGTCGTACTGCGTTGACAACGGCAACTGCATCCTCGATCCGTTGTCTCACCAATTCCATGATCTCGCGATCGTTTTCCGGCTCAATTAATTTGGCGCCCTCAAAATTTGGATCATCAAGAAGGGCAAGGACCTCATCTGCCGCACCGCGTCGCACCGCTGCGGAGAGAAGGGCACTCGCTGAATGTTCGCTGAAACGATGCGGGACAGCGAGTTGCGTCGTCACCTCAGCGAGTGCGGAGGGTCGCCCAGCCTCACCAGTAACCAGCGCCTCAAGTACAGCGCCCGCTTCGACACTCGCGAGCTGATAGGGATCACCGACTAAGACGAGCGTCGCCCCAGGCCGCATCGCCTCAACCAGCTGGTACATGAGTGGCAACGAGACCATCGACACCTCATCCACAATGACAACGTCATGGCGGAGGGGATTCCGGGCGTCATGGCGAAATCCTCCTCCCGGCCGATAACCGAGCAAGGAGTGCAATGTGACCGCGTGATGGTGATCCTCAGCGGAGATGCCGAGCTCGCTTCCAATGGCGGCGCTCATACGCTGTGCAGCCTTCCCCGTAGGTGCCGCCAGCGCAATGGATACTGCGCCCGGTGCGCTGAGCTGGTTGAGTGCCGCCATAAGACGGGCGATAGTGTGCGTCTTCCCGGTACCTGGTCCACCGATGAGTATTGCTAGTTGACCTGTGAGTGCGCGCTCGACACCCGCGCGCTGAAGCGGCTCGTCATCAATTGGGAAAAGTTGGTTGAGCACACGCTCGCGTTCCGAGGCAGCGATAGCGAGAGTACTGACCTGCTCTGCACGATCCAGTAGACGCTCGGCGAGACGCACCTCGTAGCTCCAGAAGCGCTCGAGATAGAGACGCTCGGCGTCATAGACCAGCGGCCGAAGAAGTTCTCCCTGCGACGCTCGATCGGTGCGCACCGTGGGACTGTCGACGAGCGCGCGATCCCACTCCTCTGGTGTCGGCCACAGTTCGAGCTCCCCTGGCATATTCGCAAGCTCCTCGAAGACCAACGAGGGATGACGAACTGGGACGCAGACATGTCCAAGACGGACTGCAGCACAGGCGCAGGCAAGGCCCAAAAGGGCGACAGGGTTGTGTTCGCCGATGCGCCGAGCGATACCAAGCGCAATTACGGCATCACCAGCGCTGAGAACGTGCGCGGTGAGAAAAGGGAGAAGAACATCCTCGGCGCCGATGAATTCAGGGACCACATTTTTACGGGTCATGGCCGCATCCCGGCGAAGAGATCGCTCAGCTCGATGATAAGTGCGGCAGGTGGCCTCCACGAGAAGACGCCCACACCATCGTCCGTGACGGTTTGCTCACCGGACATGCCGCGGACAAAGAGATAGGCGATGCCACCGAGATGAAGCTCGGGTTGATAATTCCGCTGGCGTGCGCGGAGATACCGATGGAGCGCTACAGAGTAGAGGAGGGCCTGCAGGAGATAATCGGCATCGCACATCTCTCGCAGAAGTCGCTCGGGAACATAGTGAATCGCACGAGGGACCTGACCCAGGGGAGCAAGTCGGTTGGTCTTGTAATCGCAGATGACGTAGCGAGGTTCGCTCTTGCTGGCATCGCCTCGTACCCGCAACACAAGATCGATCTCGCCAGTGAGATGGCCGACAAGCGGAATGTCATAGCGCCCCCCATCGAGTGCCGATGCCCATTCGAGGAGTCCAACGGGTGTCTCCTCACTGTCCAGGTGCCGCAGCATGACCGTACCGATATCGCGCACATTAAGCAGAGGGGTAGCCGCGGCAAAATTCAGTTCAAATGACAATTCATTTAGGCGATCGCTTGGAGAGAAACTCTGGAGGGAACGCCCACAGCAGAGCTCACCGAGTGGCGCGGCGAGTACTTGGAGAAGACCCTCGATTAATTCATCTCGAGAGAGCTCCAGTGACAGATAGGGAAGTCGGCGATCGATACCTACGGCGATCGCTCCTGCCAGATCGCCTGCCGTGAAGTCGATCTCCTCCAATATCTTGTGCACAAAGGTGCCAAAGATTGTTCCTCCCGGGAGATCTCCCAACAGGAGGTCGGAGGCAACGCTCCCACTTTCGAGAGGGTCGCGCCCCTCCTCGCAGGGCACCAATTCGTCAGCCGCTCCTTGGTCGCCCATCGATTCATCAAGCGGATCATTCACTCTCACGCCAGTGCCCTCATGAACGCCCTCGGTCATCGCACTAAATGACCACCTGCGATAGAGACGGGGAGGCGTGCGTGTGATCACTGCCGCGGCGAGATCGATGCCATCGGGGTCACTTGGACTCTTCCAGGGTGTGAAGACTGGGGTGTAGTTCGAGAGATCAACGAGGTCGATCATTGCGTCACTCTTGGCCGGTAGAAGGTTGTTGCGCAGAAACTCTGGCACATCGGATGGAATGGTCGCCGGGACCGTGGAGTGATGAGGAGCAAGCACCCCGGACTCACGGTGGAAGAGGAGGCGGGAGAGCGGGCTCAAAAGTGACTTCGACCTTGCGAGTTCAGGCGCCCACCAGACCACTAAACGATGTCGAGCACGCGTCAGCGCCACGTAGAGATCGCGTTGGCGCTCTCCTAACTCCTGTGCCTGTTCCAGGGCAGCAAGCCGGTCGTCCTCGGCCGACCTATTCCTACCATCAAACTTCCCGACAAGGAGTTTTGCGACTCCATAGTCAGCATGGGTGGGATCGACCTCGACGACGGTCTTTACGCCGGAACTATTGGCACGATGAGCGAAGAACCGGGGTATAAAGACGACGGGAAACTCCAAACCTTTCGCGGCATGCACCGTCATTATCTTCACCGCCCGTGCCTCCGTCTCGATCTGACGGGCAAGGATCTTCGGCCCCTCTTCATCATCTCTTTCATTGGTGAGTTCGTCGTAGAGCGCGACCAAAGCTGTTGCACTGGGATGTGAGTGGGGGGAGCGACGTTGAAATACTCCAGCGATCTGAATCAGGTCGGTGGCGTTGCGCTCACCATCGAGCGCACCAAGGACCCGAGCGACGACACCGCTCTCGATACGAATACGGCGCATCGTCTCGCTGAGTCCTGCACTGAGGAGAAGTTGTGACCAACGAGCTAGCTGCTCCTGTACCTCGCCGAGACGCTGCTCCGCACCCTCAGTGAGCGACACCGCGGTATCGGGAAAGAACCAACCAAGCGCAGCCCGTCGCGCTCTCGCCGGATCGGAGGGTCGCGCAAGAGCGTAGAAAAGATCGCGCCACTGGCGACCTGCTGTGGTCGTCATCACATTTGACTGTCGGAGTGTGACCGCAGGAATTTTCAGTGCGCCAAGGGCTCGCTGTATCGGAAGAGCATGCGCGTGCGCCGTGACAAGAACACAGATGTCCGAGGGAAGAAGCTCGCGTAAATTCCCGTCATCATCGGGCACGAGCAACCTCTCAAGATGATCGCGCACCTGTACGGCAAGGTCATTAGCGATCGCCTCATCCCGATCCTCAGCTAATGAACCGCTGAGCTCTAGGCGAACCTCAAGCGCACCTCTGCGGAGACCGTCGCTCCATTCGATCCGAGAGCCCGCATTTTTTAGGGGTGCCGATACGGGCACGTAATGAATTCGATCACTCCCAAATGTCGAGCCCTCGAGGAGCGCATTTAGCGCGGCGAGGAGTGCGCCGTCGGAGCGGTAATTGTGCGACAGACTCCACAGTTGGGATGAACCTTCCTCCTCAACTGCATCGCGCGCGCGAAGATAGGCGTAGATATCGCCACCGCGAAAGCCGTAAATTGCCTGCTTCGGATCACCAACGAGGAGCAGAGCTCCACCATCGGAGCGAACACCAAAAAGACGGTTGAAGATCTCCCACTGCTGCACATCAGTATCTTGAAATTCATCGATCAATACCACGCGAAAACGCCGCTGCAACTGGCCCGATAGCTCTGGGTGGAGTGCGATCGCAGAGTGGAGCTGGGTCAGTAGGTCACCAAATCCCACCGTCCCTGTGCGGCGACGGCGACGTTCCACCTCCTCGCAGACCGCAGTGATCAATGCCGCCCTCTGCAATCTCGCACCATCGGTCCCTAGAGCGAAAGGGATCTCCACCGTTTGCATCCCAGGATGGTTGAGAAGCGCGACCGATGCGTCGGTGATCTCCCTAACCGTGGGGAACGGCTCACTCTCCACGACCCCAAGGCGGCGAAGCGACTCCACCGACAGGAGATCACCCACCACCTCGGCGACGAGTTCTCGTGTGTCTTCTACCAACTGCGCAGCGGGATCACCGGGGAGTCGAGAGCCAAGTGAAGTTCGTATTTGCTGTGCAAAACCATGAATTGTGGTGATCGGCGCTCGATCAAATTCGTCAATCGCTCGATAGATGCGCGCGAGAATCTCATCAACATGGTCTCCACGCAGATACTCAACGACAAAATCTTCGTGCGATGGTGATGCGGCTGCACTCTCTGAACCTTCGAGAGCAGCAGCCACCGTCTGGAGTCGTTCGCGTACACGGGCGCGAAGCTCACCAGCAGCGGCCCGAGAGAAGGTGACAAGGAGGAGTTCATCGATGCGTACCTGCTCTCCATCAGCGTCGCCCAGTGCAAGAAAGAGTGTCGCTAGTGCCGCCAGGGTGTGCGTCTTCCCTGTGCCTGCACTCGCCTCAATAAGGACTCGTCCGCGAGGGAGGCCCCGTGAGCGTATGTACTCTGTCCAATCGAGCGAAGTTGGCGCCTCAGTTGACGACATGGACGAGCTCCGTAATCGGATTCCATAGCTGTCGTGCCCATGCGACGACGCGTGAATTGCGCCTTGCAAGAACAGGTTCGTTCTTCAGGAGGAGCGTGCGAACCTCTTGCGGTTCGTCGCCCCTTAGCGGCAGGGCGAGGAGTTCGCTAAAGCTCAGCTCTCCAAAGGCGAACAACGTTGCATCATCGAGCCCATCTCCATAGGAGCGGTCAATGATCCAGTCTCCGCTCTTGCCCTCGCCTTGGGCAAGAGCGGCGGAAAGGTCGGGGAAGAGTGGGAGTGCTTGACACATTCCCCACCGATAGAGCGTCAGCAGGTGTTGCAATATCTGGCGGGAATTTTTCGCACGCGATGCCAGGTCTTCACCACGGACAGAGATTCGCTGCCATTCAGGAACATCAGGTAGACCACTCTTTGATCTCCCCCGCCGCAGCGAGGATGCAGTCCATTGAACCTCCGGTTGGCCAATAGTGAGGAGGGCAACCGATAACGCACCCGTGAGCGCAAGCGTCGATTTTGCACGCTGAAAATCGACTGACAGTGTCCCCTGCAACGCCTGCGAGGTTTTGGGGTCGAGGTAGTTACACACAGAGAGCACCCCCGCGATCTCTGTGGTGAATTCGCTTGCGATCGACAGCTCTCGTGCACTGTTGATGGCGAGCGCTGCTTCGGCCTCGATAAAAAGTTCTATCTCTTCCGCGATTTGGCGCAACCCGATCTCGCCGACGCGGCCCAGCGGAACGATGCCACGTTGCGCCTCGCTCCGTAGCGCCTCTTCGAGCGAGTGTCCCGATCGCACAATCTCGAGGAGTCGGCGTCCCACCGTAGATCGGTCGAGCGGATCGATCTCTATCGAGAGCACATCATCGTGGGGTGACTCTGCAAAGTGTGACGCAACGCCGAGACGATCTGTGAGAAAGGTACGAACCGGACGCGTGAGGAATTGCTGCAACCTCCCGAGAGGTACCGGCAAGAGGTCTGCTGGAGGGGAGAGGAGAGGAGCATCCGCAATCGCTTTGGTCTTGGCGGGCGCACCGAGGTCGCCAGCTAGCAGCGCCTCGAAATCAAAGCTCCACGCGGGCGCACCACTACGCTCATCGGCGACAAAGTTCGCGCGATCAAACGACTGGTATGGATGGATGTGTTGCACCCATCTTGTAAAGAGTGCGGAACCCTGTGGTCCCATGAGCGCGACAATTGCATCGCGCAGTTCGATATAGACCGTCGCGGGAAAGACCTCGGCATTGGTCCGTTCATCACGGCCATTGCGAGTGATGATCACTGCGTCCTCTGCATTTAAAAGCGACTCCAGAAGCGCCTGTCTGACCTCAGCCCGAGTGTCCCGATCGCCAATATGCGCCTCACGTGCAAGGAGGTCATCGCCGATGGAGCTCGAAGTGGCTAGGGCACCCTCATCGAGCCCAAGGATGCCAACAACCCGGAAGGGCACCCAACTGAGCGGCACCAATGACGTTACGGTGATCCCCCCCCTGAAGAAATCTGCTCGCCCCACAATTGCCCGTATTCGCTCCTCGATGACGCGCCGTAGATCAGCTAGCCCGATCGTCGCGGGTGTGCTGTCTTGGTCCACCTGACTCTCCATGAGCTGAAGCAACATCTCATTAAGCCGCTCTTGCTGCCACGTTGCATTGGGAGATGCCAGGAAGAGCTGCGCCGTAGCGCCCTTCACGAAGTCACACCACTGCGAAATCGACCTTTCGCTCTTCGCCTCTCGGCGCAGCCTCTCGAGGAGAGCGAGTACTCCTGCCACTGCCGCTGCGAGGTCGATCTCATCACCATCGACGGCGATAGGTGCAACCTCATCAACCATGAGCGATCCCGGCGTGGAACTGATCACCACTCCTGCAAGAAGGCGATCGACCATCTCGGCCCACGTATTGCGCGAGCCCACCAAGAGCGGTTCCCGATCACGTCGGTGTTCGGACGTCAGTCCCCATCGCACGCGCGCCTCGCGCATCCATCGATCGATGGTGTCAAGATCCTCTTCGCCCAATTCCCACCTCTGTCGAACCGGCTCAAGCGAGAGGAACTGACTTACCTCTGAGGCCGTCCCACGACCAGAGAGCAGCTGCAAAAGTGCGACAAGCGCCTCCAATAGCGGATTAGTCATCTGCAGCGAGCGATCGGCGATCTGATAGCGGAACGGAGCGACCATGCGACTTAAATTGACAGTTCGTCCAGCGGCCACAGCCTGGTGAGTTGCATCCGTCTCTTCGCCTGGGGAGGCGGGCGCAGAGGGACCGAAAGCCAGTTCAATTGCAGGGAGTGCGGTCGCAAGGTCGGGACAGAGGATAATGATCTCCTCTTCACTCAGCGTCGGGTCATCTTGTAGCCGATGCAAGATTGCGTCGCGCATTACCTCTGCCTGGCGTGCAATGCCGTGACAGACGTGAACATTCAGGGACCCGTCTGCAGCATCCGGAGTGACGCCACTCTCTGCGGGACGGTCACGGAGGATCGCCTCCTGCAAAGCCGCAAGAAGATGCCTCGGTGGTCGCTCATCCAAAGCTTCGAAGTACTTCGGCGTGTGCTCAAGTTCGCCGAGGAGAAGTGCCCGCTCTCGCGCAGGTTGCGACCATGAACGGACTAAGGGATGCTCGACATAGCTGTGAGAGATGTCGTCGCGACGCAGGAGCCGCGTTCCCGCGAATCGCTTTGGTGCATGCGTACGAACCCTCCTTTGTGCCGTCGGTGAGGGATCTAAAAAGAAGAGTGAGAGATTGTGCTGGGTAGCAACCACCTCCGCGAGCTCCAAGAAGGAGGAGCCCCCGGGAAGCGTCGAGAGACCAAAGATCTCCAGTCGCTGTGGAAGTGCGAGCCCGAGGGATCCCTCGCGCACTCGCGCAAATAGCTCGGGAAGTCGCTCTGCGGGGCACGGTTCACCGATCTCGCTATGGACAATGCGAAACAGCTGCGCCTGCCAACGCTCATCTGTGGATAATTTCTCGCCATCAGGCCCAACATCTTCACCTGAGGTCCATGCCCTCACCATCTCTGGCGAATGTAGGTCGTAGCGATCGTAGAGGTCAGCAAGATGGCGCGCTCGTTGATATCGCGTCATTCCCTCAGGGAGTAGCGGGAGATCTGGACACCTTTGGGCGATGTTCTCCTCTTGGAGCACTTTGAGGATACGCCACACCAACCGATCGATCGACCAGGGATCGCCGCGCAGGGGATCATCCGTAGTCGCACTGGCCAGCAAAATGGCGCGGAGTGAGCCGGGATACTCCCATTGAATATTCGCGGTAACCCCGTCCTCATTGCCACCATTCGCACCGAGGTGACGCGCGAGCTCGAGGCGCAGCCAACGCTGCATCCCCGCGTTTGGCACCGCGATCCACTCGGGAGAAAATGCATCCGCTGGTGGCTCTCGCACAATTGAGAGCAGCGGCTCGATAAGCAGCTCCAAACGGGAGGACTCATAGAGCTTAAGCACGCGCCCAACTTATCCGTCAGGTGTGACGATCGACCATAACGATGGGAACTCTGACGCCGCGTATGCAGCGGACCGAACTGGGTGGTACGCCGATCGACCACAAATATCGATTAATTCCAAGTTTTGACTTATTCCAAATACGGAGGTACGCTCCTCCCATGCCCACTGACCCAGTGACCCTTCTCCGCGACCACGGCGTGCAAGCGACCGCGCAGCGGTTGGCGGTGTTGCGCGTTGTCTCTCGTGCACCTCATCTCACTGCAGACCGTGTCACCGAGATCGTTCGCGAGGAGCTCGGCACCATCTCTCGACAATCCGTCTATGACGCCCTCACGCTTCTTGTCGAACGCGGCCTTCTTCGGCGGATTCAGCCAGTCGGCTCACCAGCGCTCTATGAGGATCGTGTCGACGACAACCACCACCACGTGATCTGTCGCATCTGCGGGCGCATCGGCGACGTCGATTGTGCGGTCGGGGTAACGCCCTGTTTGACTGCCAGCGATAACCACGGGTTCGAGATCGACGAGGCAGATGTCACCTATTGGGGACGCTGTCCGACCTGCCAACGAGAGGGACGTATGGCGACTCGACAGGACCCGCAACCATTTCGTGGACGCGCCCTCCAACGCGCTACCGCCGAGACCAACTGATCGACCGCACTCGCTACGACCACCCACCACCCCATCCGGTGGGATGACCAAAGGAGCCAAGATGACACAAGAGAGCCAATGCCCTTTCGCTGTGGGCGCCCAGACCCGCGCAGGAGACGGACCATCCAACCGAGATTGGTGGCCAAATCAACTCAATCTTCGGATCTTGCATAGCGGTGTCGCAGAGGCGAGCCCGATGGATGAGGACTTTGACTACGCGAAGGAGTTCGCTGCCATAGATCTCAACGAACTCAAGAGCGATATCGAAGACGTGATGACGACCTCCCAAGGGTGGTGGCCCGCAGACTTTGGCCACTACGGACCTTTCTTCATCCGCATGGCCTGGCACAGCGCCGGCACCTACCGCATCGCCGATGGCCGCGGTGGCGCGGGAGCGGGGGCGCAGCGCTTTGCCCCGCTCAATAGCTGGCCCGATAACGCGAACCTCGACAAGGCGCGCCGACTCCTCTGGCCGGTCAAGCAGAAGTACGGACGCAGCCTCTCTTGGGCCGACCTCTTGATCTTTACGGGGAACTGCGCACTCGAGTCGATGGGCTTTGCCACCTTTGGCTTTGCCGGAGGACGCGAAGACATCTTTGCCCCAGAGGAGGAGATCAACTGGGGGCCGGAGACGACCTGGCTGGGCGACGAGCGATACCAGGGAGATCGCGAACTCGATAACCCCCTCGGTGCCGTACAGATGGGCTTGATCTACGTCAACCCAGAGGGTCCCAACGGGGTCGCCGATCCGGTTGCAGCGGCAACGGACATCCGAGAGACCTTCGCCCGTATGGCGATGGACGATGAGGAGACGGTCGCCCTTATCGCGGGTGGCCATACCTTTGGAAAGACCCACGGCGCCGCTGACCCCAACAAATACGTCGGCCGAGAGCCTGAGGCAGCTCCACTCGAGGCACAGGGATTTGGTTGGAAGAACAGCTTTGGCACTGGCTATGGCAACGACACGATCACCAGTGGACTCGAGGGGATCTGGAGCACCACACCAACACAGTGGAGCAACAATTTTTTCGAGAATCTGTTTGGCTACGAGTGGGAGCTCGTGAAGAGCCCCGCTGGCGCCCAGCAGTGGCAGCCAAAGGACGGCGGTGGTGCAAATACCGTGCCAGATCCCCACGATGGAACCACACGCCATGTACCGACGATGCTCACAACGGATCTCGCGCTTCGGTTTGATCCCGCCTATGCGCAGATCTCACGCCGCTTCTTCGAGAACCCGGAGGAATTTGCCGCCGCATTCGCAAGGGCGTGGTTCAAATTGACCCACCGTGATCTCGGGCCCTACATCCGTGGAGTCGGCGCGCTCGTGCCCGCTGAGCCACAGATCTGGCAGGATCCCGTGCCGGCAATCACCTATCCCCTCGTAGGTTCAGCAGAGATCGCAGCACTTAAGGAGCAGCTTCTTGCAAGTGAACTCTCCATCGGTCAGCTCGTCCGCACTGCATGGGCCTCCGCGGTGACTTTCCGCGGAACTGACCATCGGGGTGGTGCAAATGGCGCACGTATCCGACTCGCCCCTCAGAACGCTTGGGAGGTCAACGAACCGGCGGAGCTCACCCGCATCCTCGCAATCTACGAGGAGATTCGATGGAGCTTCAATGCTTCGGCGGCACCAAAAGAGATCTCACTCGCCGATCTCATTGTGCTGGGAGCGAGCGCCGCAATTGAGTCCGCTGCGGCGACGTCAGGTCACACCGTTACCGTCCCGTTTATCCCAGGTCGCGCCGATGCGACGGCTGAACAGACTGACGCGGAGTCATTCGCGGTGCTTGAGCCCACCGCAGACGGATTCCGCAATTACCTCGCTCCTGACCTCACCCGTAGTGCAGAGGAGCTGCTGCTCGATCGTGCGCACCTACTCACCCTTACCGCTCCCGAGTTAACGGCACTCATTGGCGGGTTACGGGTGCTTGATGCAAACTTCGGTTGCTCCGCGGTCGGTCGCTTCACCGATCGCCCCGGCGTGATCTCCAATGATTTCTTTGTCAATCTTCTAGAGATCTCCACGGTGTGGGCGCCGGTCGACGAGACGGAATCCGTATTCGAGGGACGTGACCGAAGCACCGGCGCGCTCCGATGGACTGCGAGCCGAGTAGACCTCGTCATCGGATCAAACGCTCAACTGCGCGCGATTGCGGAGATCTATGCGTCCCGCGACGGCGAGGACAAGTTCATCCGCGACTTCGTTGATGCGTGGAGCAAGGTCATGCACTTAGACCGCTTCGATCTCCTCTAAACAGACACTCGTGCGGATCGCACAAGTTGGCTGAAGCCCCACCTCTTGGTTGCCACTGAGAGGTGGGGCTCTCTCTGACCCGGGTAGATCAGATACCGCGCCAGGCGCTCGCGCTCGGCGCAGGACACTGTGAGTTCCACGAGGAGATGCCAACCCTGCGGCCAGTGCGGTGAGCGACTCTTGGTCCAGCACTCCACTTCGGCGACCGGCATGAAGTACCCGTACTACTACTGCGCGGGCCGTCACTCCAAGCGCACCGTATGCAATCTCCGGGCGGTCTTGATCTACGAAGTTGAGAAGAAGCTCGAGGACTACTACCACCGGATGCAACTTGATTCGAGCTTCCGCCTGAGCGTCGAGACGATGATCCGTGAGGAGTTCCGCACGAGTCGCAAGCAGGTGGAGAGCGAACAGGCGGACCTCAAGCGTGAGCAAGAAAAGCTCGAGCGTGAGCGCCAGAAGCTCTTGGAGGCCCACTACGCCGGAGCGATCCCACTCGATCTTCTCGGGCGCGAGCAAGAGCGCATCAGTCGTGCCTTGCAGAAAATCGCTGCACAGCTCGAAGCGACGAGCACGGAGTACGAAGACATCGAACGCAACCTGCAACTGGCACTGGACCTGACTGTGGACTGCGGAGCCGCGTACTGAGATGCTCCTGAGCACATCAAGCGAATGTTCAATCAGGCGTTCTTCTCGAAGGTGCTGGTGATCCAAGATGATGAAGGATTCGGCGACGTTCGCCTTGAGGCCGAGCTCCGTGAACCATTCGACACGTTGCTCGGAGGGGAACTGAAAAGGGCCGTGTCGGCGCGACAAGCGCCACAAAAGAAGACCACCAAGGCCAGCCGTAGCGCCGACCATGGTGGTCTTCTTCAGGACATTAGTTTTAGTAACGGTCTCCTGGTGGAGGTAATGGGACTATGTTCGAACCCCTCCTGGGGCCAGAATCTCAGTAGTTTCATGCGTTTCTGATTACTCGAGCGGCTTTAATCACGTCATGT
>CAIMWD010000019.1 GCA_903845085.1 uncultured Acidimicrobiaceae bacterium | reverse complement strand
GGCATCCGCTGTCCCTATCACGGCTGGTGTTACGACGAGAGCGGTCAGTGCACCGATACGCCACTTGAATCACCCAACTCGAAGTTGAAGAGCCGTGTCAACATCGGCGGCTACCCCGTGCAGGAGATGGGCGGGCTCGTCTGGGCCTACCTTGGACCACTCCCCGCCCCCGTGCTCCCACCCTGGGACTTCCTCGTATGGCCAAACTGCGTGCGTCAGATCGCCATCACCACGATCGATTGCAACTGGCTCCAATGCCACGAGAACTCCGCGGATCCGTTCCATACGATCTATCTCCACGGGCACTTTTTCAAATACGTGCTAGAGCGTGACGGACTCCTCGGGGACCGAAAGGCAGACGGCGATGTCCACCGGAGTGCACGTGAGATTGAGCGAGGCAAGGGGACCGACCACATCATCTTTGCCGATGACCCCTATGGATTCCGCAAGGGCGTGCACTACAGCACCGAGCGGGGCGCCGATCGCGACTACGACCTGTGGCACCAATACAACATCTTCCCGTATTACTCACGTGGCGCAGGAGGACTGCGTTCGCAGGTGAACATGCGAGTACCGATGGATGACACTCACACTTACCACATCAACTACGCCGTCTTCCATGCGCCGAACGTCGAGGCTCCACCACAAGATGGCGTCCCCTACTTCAACGCGCCAACGCGAGATGAGGAGGGAAAGCCGATCCTCGATTACGTGCTTGCACAAGATATTGCCGCCTGGGTCTCGCAGGGACCAGTGACCGATCGCACGAAGGAGACGCTTGGCGCGACCGATCTCGCCATCATCGAGTTCCGGCGGATCATCGAGGAGCAGATCTGCGCCGTCGAAGAGGGACGCGATCCAATGAACGTATTTCGTGATGCCGAGGATCTCGGCGCGTGCATCAACCTTGAGCCCTCGATCGGTTCGAAGATGACCTTTACCGGTGGGCGCGAGCGCTTCCACGAGGGCTACTACCGCGATGATGCTGACCGATACGGCCCTGCGACTCAACTCGCCGCAGAGCTCTCACGGCGCGCATGGGAGGCGAACTCCTACGGCGTACAGCAGAGCTAGTCACTCGCGCAGTTCAATTCTGCGAGCCACGAGAACCAGCTCAGCGAGACCATCGAACTCATCCACCATTCCGCACGTTTGCATCCGATGCGACCGTGCCACCCAATCGGATCGCATCGCGGAGGATCTCCGCGAGATGCTGAGGTGTCACTCCGCTGAGCTCCTCAATCTGAGTACGACAGGAGAACCCGTCAGCGACAACGACCGGCGGCTCCGCATGGAGTTCATCAAACGCACGATGAATCCGGTGCAGGATTCCACGTTCTGCGATCTTTTGCGAGATCTCATAGTGCCCTGCCTCAAAACCAAAATTGCCGGCGAGTCCACAACAGCTCTCCTCTAGGTCAATAGGGAGAACCGAAAGCAGCGAGAGCAGCTCATTCTCGGGAGAATAACCAACGGTCGCACGTTGATGGCAGTGCACCTGTGCGAGGTAGCGGCGGTTCGACTGCGACAGTTCGAGCGTCGCCCCATCCTGGATGAGCTCGACCACCAGCTCGCCGAATGAACGGATCCTCTGCGCGATCGCCGCAGCGCGGACCTCTCCGGGAAAGAGCTCGCTGAGCTCCTCGCGCAGCATTGCGGCGCAGCTTGGCTCTAACACCACTATGGGCACGTCGTCGGTGCCCATCGCGAGCAGACTCAAAAGCGAGCTCGCGACTACCTTTCGTGCCTCCTCGATCTGACCGGTCGAGAACCAGGTCAATCCGCAACAGAGTGGGTCGCGTGGCAGAGCAACGGTGGCCCCAAGGTGTTCGAGCACCTCAATCGCCGCCTCACCAACCTCGGGAGCGAGGTAGTTCGAAAATGTGTCTGGCCAGAGGATGACGGTCGGCCCCTTCGGCTCTGGTCGATCGAGATCTTGCAGTGTTCGAGTCGCGAGCTGAGGAAGCGAACGCCGTTGATCGATACCGCCCAGCCATTTGAGGAGCGGCGCGAGCGGAGAGTGGATGAGCAGGTTTGCAATAGCGGCAAATCGATGCGAGCTCCTCAAGATGGCGGGAAGCTGCCCGAGGGCGTAGTGCGCACGCGGACGCAGATGGTGTTCGTAGTAGTGCGAGAGAAACTCCACCTTGTAGCGAGCAACATCGACGCCTACAGGGCAATCAGAGGCGCATGCCTTGCAGCCAAGACAGAGATCGAGTGCATCGAGCACCTCCCGTGATCGCCAGCCCTTTGATATCAGGTCGCCACCGAACATCTCAGAGAGCAGGCGAGCCCGTCCGCGTGTCGAGTCCCGTTCGTTGCGCGTCACCTGAAAGCTCGGGCACATTGCGCCACCGTCGAGCCGTCGGCACTTCCCTACCCCGACACATCGACGCGCGCCGACCTCAAGGTCGCCATGGTCGGCATGGAGCGCGAGGTGTGAACGATCTTCGATCTTTCGCACTGGAATTCGCACACGAAGGTTCTCGTCGAGCGGGCGGGGATCGATGATATTTCCCGGGTTCAGACGATTCTCCGGATCGAATACCGCCTTGAATGCCGCAAATGCCTCGATGATCGAGGGTGGATACATCCGCCCAAGGAGCTCTCCACGCGCCTGTCCGTCACCGTGCTCACCAGAGAGTGAGCCTCCAAAGGAGACCACCAGGTCTGCGGCAGCCTCAATGAAGTGCCGAAAATTCGCGCGGCCCTCGGAGCTGAGGAGGTCGAAGTCGATCCGCACATGCATACACCCCTCACCGAAGTGACCAAAGAGCATCCCTTGACGACCATGTGCAGCGAGGAGTTCGTCGAATCTTCGGAGATAGGCCCCGAGATGCTCTGGCGGTACCGCAGCATCCTCCCAGCCAGGCCAGGCCTCTGACCCGTCGGGAAGTCGAGTTGCGAGGCCAGCTCCGTCCTCGCGAAGACGCCACACGGAGCGCTGCATCGCGTGATCATCGAGGATCGCTGCACGCCCAAAAAAACCAATCGCACTCACAATCTCCTCGGCTCGCGCGTGTGCAGCCGAGATCGTCTCTCCTCCGATCTCCAAGAGAAGCCACCCGTTACCCTCAGGGAGCAGGGCAACCCCCGCTCCATTTTCATTGGTATGTCGCGCGAGATCGACAAGCCGGACGTCGAGGCCCTCAATCGTGAGTGGCGCAAATTCCAGCAGCGTCGGCACAAAGTCGGCGGCAACATAGTGATCAGAGAAGCCGAGCAACAAAAGGACACGGGAGGGCGGTGGCTCCACAAGCCGCACGGTGGCCTCCAGCACCGCAACACAGGTCCCCTCTGTGCCGACAAGTGCACGGGCGATGTTGCCACCGCGCTCAGGGAGAAGATGCTGCAATCCATATCCCGAGACACGTCGTGAGAAATCCGGTCCCATATCATCGCGGATCGTGCGCTCATAACGCGAGAGGAATTCATCGAGCCGTGCAGCCAGCTCACTCGCGCCCGGAGACCGATCTCCCCGGAGCGCCTCCATGGTCGATATTTCCAGGGTCTCACCGGTCACGAGCGCAACTCGAAGTGACAGAACATTGTCATCCGTCTTGCCCCAGCGCATCGAGTGCGCGCCGCAGGCATTATTTCCGATCATGCCCCCCAGGGTGCAGCGGTCGTGCGTGGAGGGATCTGGGCCAAATCGGAGGCCATGGGGAGCTGCCGCCAGCTGCAATGTGTCAAGGACGGCACCTGGCTGCACTCGCGCAGTGCGCGCGACGGGATCGAGTGAGAGCACGCGATCGAGATATCGAGAGCAATCCATAATGAGGCCAGCTCCGACGGTCTGACCGCCAGTAGAGGTACCACCACCGCGGGAGATGACAGAGTGACCGTGCGCGCGTGCGATCGTGAGGATCGCGAGTACATCATGCTCGTCGGTGGGATAGGCGACGCCGAGCGGGACGATGCGATAATTGGAGGCGTCCGAGGAGAAGAGCGCCCGAGCAGAGAGCGAACAGTCGAGTTCGCCGTGCAATGCCGCCGAAAGCTCTCGCTCAAAGGCTGAGGTACTCATCGATCAGCGCCCTTCGTGCTCGTCGGAGTGTGGTCGTGGGAGAGCTTCATCGACGCATTCCCCAGAGAAAGATACCGAGCGCCACGTCGTATACACGCTCACCCTTCCCTAACTCCGAGGCAGCGTGGCGATCGCTCGTACATTGGCAACATCTTCGCGGATCTGATCGATGAGCTCATCAACGCTCTCAAAGCGCTCTTGGGAGCGAACGTGTTCCACGATCTCGACGATGAGATGTTCTCCGTAGAGATCACCGGCAAAATCTAGAAGATGTGCCTCCACGAGGCACTGAGCGGTATCGGCATAAAAGGTAGGTCGACGCCCCACGGATATCGCCGAGGCATAGATGGTTCCATCCGCGCGCGTGACGTAGCCGGCGAAAACTCCCTCGCTCGAGGCAACTTGGTTCTCATCGACGAGCACGTTCGCCGTAGGGAAACCGAGTTCGCGTCCACGTTGGTCGCCCGTCACCACAATGCCTTCGATGATCTGACGCATTTTTCGACCCTAGCAAGCATTCTCCGCACGAGAGCGTCGATCGCGTGGGACGGTCTCGGTGAAAAGCTCCCCGGAGACCACTAACCGGCACTGACCTCGTGGGGAAGGTTGCGCCAACTGACGATCATCACCATCGCACAGAGGACGACGACGACAGCAGCGACGATGAACGGGGTGAGCGGCGAGATACCAAAGAGCGCACCGGAGAGTGCGGCCGCAACTGCCATCGCCGCGGTGCGCGCAGTACCCACTGCCCCCTGGGCCGCACCTTGGTCGACGACCTCCACCGATCGAGTCACGATCAACATGACCGCGGGACCACCAAGTACGGCACAGAGTGCCTCCACCGACCCCACGCTGATGAGCAGCGGGACATGGTGCAGGAGTGGATAGACAGGAGCGAAACCGGCAGAGACAAGAATCGAGATCATCGCGAGCTTCCGCCGGTCTACACGCTCAGCGAGCGCGCCTGCCGGGATACTTAGAACGGCGAAGGGAAGGGTGAAGAGAGTCCAAGAGATGCCAATCTCGATCGACGACGCACCGCGAAGGTGAAGCAGCATCGTCCAGCAGGCCTCGTAGGCGCCGGTAAGAAAACCAACTCCAGCAAAGAAGGCAAGGGCGCCGATTATCCCGGGCGGCAAATTGACAAGGTCGCGACGGCGATGCAGCAGGGTGACAATCCGCGCACCGAAGAAACCCTCGCGCGCACCAAGATCATCTATCGGATCCCCTGCTGCATCTGCGACCACTCGCTCATGATCAGGAGATGGAGGTGAAATGAGTCGCGCGATGGGGAACCACGCGACCAATGCGATGAGTCCACCGGCAACAAAGAGATCCCTGATCGAACTTACGCCAGCGATCGATCCCAGCAACGGACCAATTGCGAATGCAGACATCTGGCTCGCGTAGATTGCACCGAAGGCCCGTCCCTGCTCCTCGCGTGCGACCTGGGCACCGATAGCAGCCCCGAGCGCAACGGTGACTGCGCTCGCACCGATCCCCTGCAGGCTGCGAAACCAGATAGCAAACCAAGGGCCGCTTGTCATGGCAAAACCGAAACTTCCCACCGAGAAGATAATGAGACCAAGCAGCAAAATCGGACGCGCACCCACACGATCACACAGGCGACCGACTGGATATTGCGTGAGCACGCTCGCGGCGAACTCAGAGGCCATAACGATGCCGACGAGTGCGGGACTTGATCCAGATGACCGGAGGAACTGAGGGAGCAACGGCAGCATCGCGCTCGCCCCGATCCAGAGGAGAAAGTTCGTTGCGACAATCGCCCAAAGAAGATGCGAGGGCGCTTTTCGACCGCTCGCTCTCCACGGTGACATCTCTCAACGATAGTGAACACCGCTAGCTTCCCGGGGCAGATCGGCCCTCCATTATCAGTGGCTCCCGATACGATTACTGCGTGCGTCAAGCCGATGGAATAAACCAGCCAACAGGTGCGTTGCATTCTTCGGGCGCAGCTTGGTGTCACCTTTGACGATTATGCTGCTGCCGTAATTCCCGCTTGGTGTCTCCCTGCTCTGCCCATCTCACCCCGACCTGCCAGTCTTGCCCCGCTCTGCCTTTACTGCCCTGCCCTACCTGTATCGACCCGCCCTACCCCCCGCCAATTCGACACCGCAACTGTTCTCGAACTCCAAGAGGAACCATGACTACAGATGAATCCACCACTCCACACCCTGATCTCGAACTTGACCCAAAACGATGGTGGGCGCTTGGAGTCATTGCACTTGCGCAGCTGATGTACGTCCTTGATGCGACGGTCATCAACATCGCGCTGCCCTCGGCCCAGCGCGACCTGCACATCTCTACGGCGAATCGCCAGTGGGTCGTCACTGCCTACACCCTCGCCTTTGGCGGGCTCCTTCTCCTTGGAGGCCGCATCGCCGACTTTGTCGGCAGGAAGCGCATCTTCGTTATCGGACTAATTGGTTTCTCCGTCGCATCTGCGCTCGGCGGTCTCGCCCAAAATGAGGCCATGCTCTTCGCCGCACGAGCGCTCCAGGGTTGTTTCGCGGCCCTGATGGCACCGGCCTCGCTCTCGTTGCTCTCCGTTGCGTTCACCGAGACCCATGAGCGAGCGAAAGCATTCGCCGTCTATGGCGCGATCGCTGGCGGTGGATCCGCGATCGGTCTAATTCTTGGTGGCGTTCTCACTCAATACACCTCGTGGCGCTGGTGTCTTCTCATCAATGCGCCATTTGGCATCGTCGCCGTTCTACTCGCTGAGCCCTTCGTTACAGAATCCAAAGCCCACGGCGATACGCGATACGACCTTCCCGGAGCCTTCACCGCCACCGCTGGACTTGCCGCATTGGTCTACGGCTTTACTGCAGCAGATCAACACGGGTGGGTCTCTGCGACAACGCTCGGCTTTATCGCGGGTGCCGTTGTCCTGCTAGGCCTGTTCCTGTTCATTGAGACACGAACGAAGCATCCCCTGCTCCCGATGCGCATCCTCGAGGATCGCAACCGTGCTGGTTCCTTCCTTGGATCATTCATGGCGGGCCTTGGTCTCTTTGGGATGTTCCTCTTCCTTACGTACTACCTCCAAGAGACGTTGCATTACTCCGCGTTGAAGAGTGGGGTTGCCTACCTGCCCTTCTCGGCAGGAATCATCTTCGCAGCAGGACTTGCCTCAAAGCTGCTTCCAAAATATGGGCCACGTCCGCTCATGGGCGGCGGATTCTTTGCCTGCGCAGTGGGGCTCGCCTGGCTTGTCACGATCGGTGTACATACCTCCTACTGGGCCCACGTACTTCCGGCACAGGTCATCATGAGCATGGGGCTTGGTTTTGCCTTCATCTCGCTCTCCTCAACCGCACTTATTGGTGTCGGAGATCATGATGCGGGTGTCGCGAGCGCGATGGTGAACACGACACAGCAGATCGGTGGATCGCTCGGAACTGCGCTTCT
The DNA here is from genome assembly GCA_903845085.1 of uncultured Acidimicrobiaceae bacterium. Taxonomy (GTDB): domain Bacteria; phylum Actinomycetota; class Acidimicrobiia; order Acidimicrobiales; family Bog-793; genus CAIVND01. The sequence goes on along the minus strand of CAIMWD010000019.1, from coordinate 2,051 downwards.
TAATACCTTCGCTGCCTCGGCAACCGCGAGCTACCTCACCACCCACGGAGGTGCTGCGCACGCCGCTAGCGCGGTTCAAGCTGCAGCCTTCGTCTCTGGCTACCACCGTGTCTTTGCGATCAGCGCGGTCGCCTTGCTCGTCGCCTCGGTCGCCTCCTTTGCACTCGTCCGCGCGACCAAGGAGGATGCGGCCTCAATTGAGGGCGCCGTGCCAGTCGGCTAGATCCAGGACCGGGATCGCCGTCAGCTATCGCAGAGGTGAGCTCAGAGAATATTGACGGCGCGCGAGACGACGAGTGCAACCGTAATCAATGAGGCAAAACTTTGGCCCATCATGAGGAGCTTTGCCCATGTCGTGAGCGGCATAGTGTCCGTTGGGCTGAACGCCGAGGCGTTGGTATATGAGGTGTAGAGATAGTCGAAGAAGTCGGGTGACCAGCGCCCCCTCGTCGCCCCTCGTGCGGTCATCTGGGGGAAGAGAAAATCGGGCTCCTGGTGCACGGTGTGCATCCGCGCACCAGGACCACCACGGTCGAGCTCCCAATACCAGAGCGCAAAGACGATGACATTCGTCACCCAGATTGAGAGCGAGGCGGCAACAAGGGCTCGTCCATTGGCGATACTGGCAACGGGAGAGACCAGTGCGCGGATGAGCTCCACAAGTGAGACCAAGTTCGCCACATTAATCAGCGCAATCAGTCCTACCGCCCCGTAACGCAGTAAGCGCGGCTCATCATGCGCACGACGAGGAGTACTCACCAGTAACGCGAGCGCAAGCAGAAGCTCAAGAGCTGGAAAGAGCCACCGAGGTCCCATTCCGACGATCACACGATCAGGAAGTAGCAGCTGTAGCGCAACCGCGACGATGACGGCAAGTGTCGCAGGGGCGCGATGTTCGCTGCGGCTCGAGAATCCCCACTCCGCGGCCATCTCAAGATCGCTGCCGCCGCGATCCTCCGGCGGAGGACCAGTGGCGTCACTCATTCGCGCCGCTCATCCCGGGGAAAATGGTGTCGAGGCCGCGATCGCCCACGTGGTACCAACGAGCGTCGCTCTGACACCGCTCAGGAGTTGGTTCCAGCAGAGTGCACACGAGCGACGAACTCTTCGATGAGCGGGATCGAGGGCGAGTAGCGCTCGACATCATCCTCAGAGCTGTACTTGGCGCGAAGTGCGCCAACTGCCGCGGCCGATCCCCGACCTCGGTCGGTAATTCGGGGTTCGAATTCAATCATCTCGCCCCATTCGGCGGGATCATAGGAGACGCCCATCGGGATCTCCCCTGCCTCGACCTTGGCGATCTGCTCCTCGATAATTTTACGAAACTCAATGATCGCGAGGTCGGTCGCGCCGAGCTGCTCACGCGAACGGTCGTAGATCGGACCCTGTGACCACCAGGCGGTCATGTCCTGTGCGAGCACGTAATCGAGCACAGGGGCGCCATCTTCATCAAATAGTGGAGCATCGAAGTAAGGAACACTCTCCTGCAAGGGAGCTTCGACGCCATCAGCGTGAAAGACGATGTAGGTCATATGCAAGGTATTGGTGTCATCCATTGGCACACGGATATTTACCTGAGTCCTGATCCCACCAGCACCGCGAGAGAAGTAAGGAAAGATGTTGTAAGGGAATGGTCGTTCTGCGTCCTCGGGGGCACCGCGGCGCTTCGAGATGGTGAGGCCCTTATTGAATCCAAACTCATCACGACGGAAGTAGACACCCTCGTGAAAATCGCTGAAGTGCATCGATAGGTTTGCGCGGTGCCTCTCTGGCTCTGGCGCCCGCTGCTCATAGACGCCCATGCGCTCGAGCACGTACTTGAAGAAGTAGCCGTGGAGGTAGGTGTTGTGATACGGATCTGCGGAGTTCTCGTGGCATTGGAGCCAGTTACAGGGGATCTTTGTCACCGCGATCTGACGCACGGAGTTATCGACAACGAGGAAGTCATAGGGTGGCAACACCGGAACTGGACCCTCGCCGAGGTAGGCAAAGATCAGTCCGCCCATCTCCTGCACGGGGTAGCCGCCGATGTTGACACGGCTCTTCAACTT
>CAIMWD010000018.1 GCA_903845085.1 uncultured Acidimicrobiaceae bacterium | reverse complement strand
GGCAGCGACAACCTCGAGGTTGAGGGTGGTCACGCGCTCATGTCCCATGTGTCCAGCCATCTTGGTTCCCTTGAAAACGCGCGCAGGCGTCGCGCAGGCACCGATGGAACCGGGAGCGCGGTGGTGCTTGTGGTTACCGTGGCTGGCACCCTGTCCCTTGAAGTTGTGGCGCTTCATCCCACCAGCGAAGCCTTTACCCTTCGAGATCGCGGTGACATCCACCTTCTCGCCCACGATCATGATGCTCGCGTCGATCTCCTGGCCGACGGAGTACTCGCTGGTGTCTTCGACACGCAGCTCAATCAGCCGACGACCTGGCTCTACATCATGCGCGGCGTAGTGACCGGCCGCGGGCTTTGAGAGTTTGGAGGCCTGACGTACGCCGTAGGTGACCTGCAGAGCGGAGTATCCCTCTCGCTCTGGGGTCTTTACCTGTACGACGCGAATCGGCGAGACCTTGACTACGGTCACCGGTATGGCACGGTGCTCCGCATCAAAGACCTGGGTCATGCCGACTTTCTCGCCGACGATCGCCTTGGTTGCCATCGTGTGCTCGTCTCTTTCGTAATCGAACTCGTTCGTTGCGAGTAGGGAGAAACCCCCTACTCATGGCTACGCTCCGCTCAGGAGTCCTGGGCGGAGCGCACGTGCGCCTTGCCGAGTGGTCCCCCAGAATCTGGGGCACGCTCGGACGTCGTGCTGGTTTTCTACCAAAAATCGGCAGGGGTGAAACTATAGCACGGGCGGCATACCCCAATGCGGGGGACGTCGCCCGTGCGATACAGCTAAGCGTTCTGAATCTTGATCTCGATGTCCACGCCCGCAGGGAGGTCGATCCGCTGAAGGGAGTCAACCGTCTTTGGAGAGTGATCCACGATGTCGATCAGGCGCTTGTGAATCCGCATCTCAAAGTGCTCACGCGAATCCTTGTGCTTGTGCGGCGAACGGATCACCGTATAGCGGTGCTTGTCCGTCGGCAGCGGAATGGGTCCGCGAACCGTCGCCTGGGTCCGGAGTACCGTCTCGACGATCTTCTTCGTCGACTGATCCACAATCTCGTGATCGTAGGCCTTCAGGCGGATGCGGATGCGCTGACCTGCCATCGTCTCCTACCTACTTCAGGATCTTCGTGACTCGACCGGCACCAACGGTGCGGCCACCCTCACGGATTGCGAAGCGGAGACCCTCAGTCATAGCGATTGGCTTACCAAGCTCCACGGTCATCGTGGTGTTGTCGCCTGGCATGACCATCTCGGTGCCCGAAGGAAGCTCGATCGTTCCCGTGACGTCCGTTGTACGGAAGTAGAACTGGGGACGGTAGTTCGAGAAGAACGGCTTGTGACGGCCACCCTCATCCTTGGTCAACACGTAGACGTTGGCCTCGAAGTTGGTGTGCGGCGTGATCGAGCCTGGCTTGCAGAGCACCTGACCGCGCTCGACGTCTTCCTTCTTGTTTCCACGAAGGAGCACTCCGACGTTGTCGCCAGCTTGACCCGAGTCGAGCAGCTTGCGGAACATCTCGATACCAGTCACAACGGTCTTTTGCGTGTCACGAAGACCAACGATCTCAACCTCATCGCTGACGTTCAATACACCCTGCTCAATACGACCGGTGACAACCGTTCCACGACCGGTAATAGTCATGACGTCCTCCACGGACATCAGGAAGGGCAGGTCAACCTCACGCTTGGGCTCGGGGATGAACGAGTCAACAGCATCCATCAGCTGCATGATGCCCGCGGCAGCCTCGGCGTCGCCCTCAAGGGCCTTCAACGCAGAGACGCGGATGATCGGAGTGTCGTCGCCGGGGAATTCGTACTCGCTCAAGAGCTCGCGAACCTCGAGTTCGACAAGGTCGAGCAGCTCCTCATCGTCGACGGTGTCCGCCTTGTTCAGGGCGACGACAATCGACGGCACGCCGACCTGACGGGCAAGCAGCACGTGCTCGCGGGTCTGTGGCATGGGGCCGTCTCCAGCAGAGACCACCAAGATCGCACCGTCGACCTGCGCCGCACCGGTGATCATGTTCTTGATGTAGTCCGCGTGACCAGGCATGTCGACGTGCGCGTAGTGACGGTTGTCCGTCTCGTACTCGACGTGGGAGATGGAGATGGTAATACCACGTGCCTTCTCCTCTGGCGCCTTGTCGATCTGATCGAACGCGGTAAAGGCGGTGGTCGGGTTGTGGTCGTGCAGCACCTTGGTGATTGCTGCAGTCAGGGTCGTCTTTCCATGGTCGATATGACCCATGGTCCCTACGTTGACGTGGGGTTTCGTCCGCTCAAACTTCTGCTTGGCCATTGGCGCCGCTTGCTCCGTCTTTTAGGGCAGAGCCTCGATGACCCTGCCGTGCCCGAATTGGATTTTTAATGGTACTTCTTTTCCCGACGCTCCCGCGCCGGTTAACCCCGACGGGAGATGGTGGACCATCTCTGCCGAAGCGATCTTGCCGCTGCTCTCCCCTACTGTCCCGTCGTACGGGCGATGATCTCCCGTGCAATGGAGTCCGGGACCTCCTGGTAGGAGTTGAACTGCATGGTGTACGTTGCACGACCCTGCGTACGCGACCGGAGATCCGTAGCGTAGCCGAACATATCCGAGAGCGGTACCTGCGCCCGGATAACCTGCGCGTTGCCTCGCTGCTCCATGCCCTCCACGCGGCCACGCCGCGAGGAGAGGTCGCCGATGACATCACCCATGTAATCCTCTGGAGTGACGACTTCGACTCCCATGATCGGCTCCAAAAGACAGGGTCGCGCCTTTCGGGCGGCCTCTTTGAAGGCCATAGATCCTGCGATCTTGAAGGCCATCTCTGAGGAGTCGACATCGTGGTAGGAGCCGTAGGTCAGCGTCGCACGCACATCGACGACGCCGTAACCGGCGAGCACGCCCGATTCCATCGCCTCGGTGATTCCTGCGTTGACCGCCGGGATGTACTCGCGCGGAATGACACCACCGCTGATCTTGTCCACGAACTCGTAACCACCGCCAGGGCCCGTGGGCTCCAGCGTGATGACGACGTGACCATACTGTCCATGACCACCGGTCTGGCGAACGAACTTCACGTCCACCTTTTCGACCTTGTCGCGGATCGTCTCTCGGTAGGCGACCTGTGGCTTACCGACGTGGGCATCCACCTGAAACTCGCGCAGCATTCGATCGACAAGTACCTCAAGGTGCAGCTCGCCCATACCGGAGATAACGGTCTGGCCGGTCTCCTCGTCGGTACGCACGCGGAAGGTCGGGTCCTCCTCAGAGAGCGAGAAGAGCGCCTTACCGAGCTTGTCCTGGTCAGCCTTGGTCTTTGGCTCCACGGCGACGTGGATAACGGGCTCAGGGAAGACGAGCGTCTCAAGGACGATCGGGTTCGATGCGTCACAGAGCGTGTCACCGGTCGTGGTGTTTTTGAGACCGATCACCGCGATGATGTCGCCTGCATAGGCGACATCTTTGTCCTCCTGCTTTGAGGCGTGCATCTGCAAGATACGACCGATGCGCTCGCGCTTGTCCTTCGTCGAGTTGAGAAGCGCTGCGCCCTTCTCCAGAGTCCCGGAGTAGACGCGGAGATAGGTGAGCTTTCCGACGAAGGGGTCGGACATGATCTTGAAGGCGAGTGCGGAGAAGGGCTCGGAGTCGAGCGGCTTGCGCTCAAGTTCACCCTCGCCACGCAGCGGGGTTCCCTTGGTCGGGGGGATGTCAGCGGGACTCGGAAGGTAGTCAACAACTGCATCGAGCATGGGCTGCACACCCTTGTTCTTAAACGCGGTACCACAGAGCACTGCGACTGCGTCTCCCGCGATAGTGACGCGGCGGATCGCAGCACGAAGGTCCTCTGGGGAGATGACCTCCTCTCCCAGGACCTTCTCGATCAGGGTGTCATCAAACTGCGTCAGGATATCGAGTAGTTCGGCGTGTGCAAGCTCTGCAGCGTCTGCCAGAGCTTCAGGGATCTCGACCTCTTCGAAGACGTCTCCCATTCCCTTATCCTCGGGCCAGACGATGGCCTTCATCTTTACCAGGTCGATAACCCCGAGGAATTCGGCCTCGGCGCCGATGGGTAGCTGCACGACCATTGGAATCGCGTCGAGGCGATCCTTGATCATCTCGACCGTGCGCTCAAAGCTTGCACCTGTGCGGTCCATCTTGTTGACGAAGCAAAAACGAGGAACGCTGTACTTGTTCGCCTGACGCCACACCGTCTCGGTCTGTGGCTCCACTCCAGCAACCGCATCAAAGACCGCTACGGCTCCATCGAGTACGCGCAGCGAACGCTCTACCTCAACGGTGAAATCAACGTGACCGGGTGTGTCGATAATGTTGATGACGCAGTCACGCCACTGACAGGTGGTCGCTGCCGAGGTGATGGTGATGCCACGCTCTTGCTCTTGGACCATCCAGTCCATGGTCGCGGCACCCTCGTGCACCTCACCGATCTTGTAGTTGCGGCCGGTGTAGTACAAGATGCGCTCAGTCGTCGTGGTCTTACCGGCGTCGATGTGCGCCATGATCCCGATGTTTCGGGTCTTAGCAATTGGAAACTCGCGACCTGGGTTGTCTGCCATAGCTCTCTCTGCGTCCTCGGGTTGTCGTCCTAAAATGACTAAACGCACAACGGTGACGTTGAGCGTTTAGGGTTCCGGCCCCCAAGAGAGCGCCGGGAGATCTGTGCGTACTGCTTTACCAGCGGTAGTGCGCAAACGCCTTGTTCGACTCTGCCATCTTCTGGAGGTCTTCCTTGCGCTTCACGGCGGCACCGATGCCATTCGCAGCATCCATGATCTCGTTTGCAAGTCGGAGCGACATCGTGCGCTCACGGCGCTGCTGAGCATAGGTGGTGAGCCAACGGATCGACAGCGTCGTCGCACGACGGGGACGAACCTCAACGGGGACCTGGTAGGTCGCTCCTCCGACGCGGCGGCTGCGAACCTCAAGCTCCGGACGTGTGTTATCAAGCGCGCGCTTGAGTGTCGCCAGCGCCTCACCATTGGTCTTCTCGCCGACAACCTCAAGCGCCTCGTAGACGATGCGCTCCGCGAGGCTCTTCTTGCCACGCGAGAGGATGCGGTTAATCAGCTGGGTGACGAGCACCGAACGGTGAATCGGATCTGGGAGAAGCTCCCGACGTGGGCCAAGTCCTTTACGGGGCATCTACTTCTCCTTCTTCGCGCCATAGCGACTGCGTGCCTGCTTGCGGTCGCGCACACCTGAGGTATCGAGCGATCCACGAACGATCTTGTAACGCACACCCGGGAGGTCCTTCACACGGCCACCACGCACCAGCACAATGGAGTGCTCCTGCAGGTTGTGCCCGACACCAGGGATGTAAGCGGTGACCTCAACGCCACTCGTCAGGCGCACACGTGCGACCTTACGCAGCGCTGAGTTCGGCTTCTTGGGTGTGGTGGTGTACACGCGGGTGCAGACGCCACGACGCTGAGGGGCGCCCTTGAGCGCGGGCGTCTTGGACTTCGCCTTCTTTGACGAACGTCCTGTGCGGACGAGCTGTGCGATTGTGGGCACGCGAAACCTCTTCTACAACTACGTCGGGAGCCACGGAGCGTCAAGACGCACGAACACGGCTCATAGATTTTAGGAGTGAGTATTGCTACTCAACAAGGCGCCGACCTCAGCGACTTGGGAGTTAAAAGCATACCTGACGCAGCCGAGGGGGCGAGACGAACCACAAAAGACCCTCTGAGCCCCGGCCGCGTCCATTATTTCGCTCGCCCTCGCTGACCGCAGCCACTCAGCTCTGTTCAGGCCAGAACGGCCGCTCCTAGGGCCAGATCAGCGTGGTGCCGTGATAGAGCCCCGCTGCAAGGGTGGTGTTCTCGATCCGCGAGAGAACCGGTGCGTGTGCCACAAGACCATAGGAGAGGACTGCACGGGCCTCTGAGGCCCACTCGCTGGCTGTCTGTACACCGATACCCCGACCAGGTAGCGCGCTCTTGCGGATCAGTCCGGCCTCAATCTTCCACTCTGCGAGTGCGTGCGAAAGATTGCTCGAGTAACCAGCTGCCTTCGCAACGCCCTGTTCAAGTGTCACGCAGGTGGTCTCGTGCCCAAGGCAGAAATCGAGTGCATGAAGTTCAGCGCGAAGAAAATCAGCGGCTGCGGTCGGATGACGCCGGAGAAAGGAGCCGTTCATTACCTGCACGTTGAAGGTCCCCTGCACCCCAAACTGCGCCGGCGTCCACTCACGAAAGCCAGTGCCGAGTCGGTAACCATCTGCCGCCAATGTGAGCGGCTCGTTGGACTGGTAGGCCTGAAGCGCGGAGTAACCCGGTTGCGTATTAAACAAGATCGACGGATCGTACGAGGTGTCGTTGACCTGGGTGATCTTTGAAAGTGATGCCCCTCCGCGGCGCAGCATCTCGGCGAGCACAACCGGCAGCACCGTGTGATATCCAAGGATCTTGCCGTTGAGCTGGCTCAATTTGGTTATCGAGGGGCGTGTCACGATGGCATAGTCCGAGGTCGCACCGAGCGTCGCAACAGCGACGAGGTTTGCCCCACCGGCGGTTCCGGTCATCGTGTCAGCGGCACTCCCCTCTCCGGTGACGGTGCCCTGGCCCGCAGCGACAAGTTCGTAGGGTGAGACCGAGAATGAGGGAACCTCAAGAGCGACAGTGAGGCAGAGCTGCTGGAAGTAACCCAGCTGCTTTGCATCGACCACGTCGATGATGCCCGCAGAGGCGTCGTAGCCAAAGGGTGAGACAAAGGTAATCGTGCCTGCGGCACGGTTTGCAGCACATTCGGCCTTCGAGACCAAGACCCCGGACCCGACCTTCACCGCGGGCGCACTCGCTCCAACCGGTGCACTCATGAGCGCACCGCTGATTGCGAGCGCAAGGCTCAAGGGGACTAGGGCCCGCAGTGGGTGATGACGCACGTCCGAACTCCTTGGGAATTGTGACCTGAGCGATGAAATTCAGGCTTGGTTGAAATTACGACTCTAGACGCTGGCATCGCCGATCCGTACAGTTATCGCGTGAGTGGCTCAGCCCTTGCCGCGTTCACGCCAACGAAGAAGCCGGCGCTCCGCGAGCACAACCAGCGCACTGGAGAGCACGCCAATAATTGCGAGGCAGACCACGCTGCCATAGACGGTCGGAAGTTGGAGCTGTGAGTAGGCATACTCGATCTCTGATCCCAGCCCGCGGAGGTTATTTCCTGCGGTCGTGAACTCAGCGACCACCGCTCCAACGAGCGACAGCGGGACGCCGATCCGGGCGCCAGCAAAGAGATAGGGAAGGGAGGAGGGTAATCGAAGGCGCCAAAGGATCTGGCGACGTGTCGCCGCGAGCGTGTGCATGACATCAAGCGCCTCACTATCGATCGCACGGAGCCCTATAAACGAATTCACCAGGAAGGGAAAGAAGACGATGATCCCCGTGACGATGTACCGCGGTACCAGTGAGAACCCGAAGATTAAAATCAACGCAGGGGCGAAACTGATGACCGGCGTCACATTTAACACGACCGCAAGCGGCATAAAGGCGCGCTCCACGACGCGCACATGCACCATTATGACGGCGAGCACGAAGGCGAACAGAGCACTAGCTACGAGACCCACAAGCATCTCGTCGATCGTCCACAGTGAGTTGATGAGGTAGCGATGCGGTTGGTGCGCTAACGCCGAACCTATCGCCCCAAGAGAGGGAATTGCCTGCGAATTATGGTGCGCCACGAACTGCCAGATTCCCATCGCGAGGAGAAGCGCAACCACAGGGGGAAGGAACACGCGACCCAGCTGTTGCCACCGATCATGCATCGAAGACCCCGCTTGCGGTTCGCAATGAGAGTCGCACCCGTCGCTCGAGCGCGAAGAAAGCATCGGTGAGCTCCACGCTCTCTCGCCTCGGTCGAGGAAGATCTACCTCGATCACCTCGGCGATTCGACCTGGCGCAGGCGACATCACCACGATGGTGTCGGCAAGAAGGACCGCCTCAGCGACGGAGTGTGTGACAAATACAACCGTGGTTTGATTTGCCTGCCACAGCGAGAGAAGCTCGTGTCGTAGTAGCTCTCCAGTGATCTCATCGAGTGAGGAGAATGGCTCGTCCATGAGTAGCACCCGAGGGGCAAGAGCGAAGGCTCGTGCAATGGCGACTCGCTGGCGCATTCCTCCACTGAGTTCGCCAGGATATCGATTGAGCACATCGCCGAGACCAAAGGCAGTAAGTATCTCCGCCGGGTCACGGTCACCAGGTTGGGAGCCGTGTATCGCGCCGACCTCACGGGGAAGACGAACGTTATCGATCACCGTCCGCCAGGGTAATAATGCAAGCGATTGGGGGACGTATCCAATGTGTTTGGCTCGACGCGCAACGTCGATCGACTCCCCGAAGATGGTGACCTCGCCCGAATCGGCGCGCTCAAGGCCAGCAACAATTCGCAAAAGTGTCGACTTTCCACAGCCGCTC
>CAIMWD010000017.1 GCA_903845085.1 uncultured Acidimicrobiaceae bacterium | reverse complement strand
GACCACAAATCCGCCCACCACATTGATGGTGGCAAAGATCACTGCGACAAAGCCAATGATCGTCTGTGCGGCGCCGTGAGCGTCGCCGAGCACGATCATCGATCCCACCAAGATGACACCGTGGATCGCATTCGTCCCTGACATAAGGGGCGTATGCAACACGCTGGGCACCTTGGAGATCACCTCGAGACCAACGAATACGGCCAAGATGAAGACGGTGATGAGGCCGATGATGTCGGTGCCGCTCATAGGGAGGCCTCCTTGAGTAGCAGTGCAGTCGGTTCATGACGCACCTCGCCCTCGTGGACGACGCAGGCGCCAGCGATGATCTCGTCGTCAAAATCAAGAGAAAGCTCACCATCGCGCGAGAGCAGTGCCACGAACTCTGCGATGTTGCGTGAGTAGAGAAAGCTTGCGTGAGTTGCCATCGCGCTGGCAATGTTGCGAACTCCGTGAATGGTCACGCCATGGTGCTCGACCTCAACGCCTGGCTCGGAGAGTTCGCAGTTGCCACCGGTCTCGGCTGCAAGGTCGACGATGACGCTGCCTGGTGACATCGACTCGACCATCTCTCGCGTGACGAGACGGGGGGCAAGTCGTCCTGGAATTGCCGCTGTGGTGATCACAATGTCGGCGTTGGCAACCTCCCGTGCGATGAGCTCGCGCTGGCGGGTGAGAAAGTCCTCCGACTGCTCCTTTGCGTAGCCACCGGCACCCTCTTGTGCCTCAAGGGTCAACTCGACAAAGGTTGCGCCAAGGCTCTGTACCTCATCCTTGGAGCTTGCCCGCACATCATTGGCACGGACCACCGCTCCCAGCCGCCGAGCGGTGGCTATCGCCTGCAGCCCTGCAACTCCGGCGCCGAGAACCAAAACCTTTGCCGGTGGGATTGTCCCGGCAGCGGTCATAAACATGGGAAAGAATCGCTCGAAGCGATCTGCCGCAATCAGCACCGCCTTGTAGCCGGCAACGGTGGCCTGTGAGGAGAGCGCATCCATCGACTGCGCCCGCGAGATCCGCGGGAGCAGGTCGAGGCTAAAGAGAGTGAGGCGATGATCGCGCGCGTAGGCGATGAGCTCCAAATTGGCTGCCGGAGCGAGAAAGCTCACGGAGGCTGCGCCGGGGTGAAGCTGAGCACAGAGCTCGACTGCAGGGGGCTGAACTCCGCAGAGGACCTCCGTAGCTGCGAGCGACGCGGATAGGTCGTCCACCAGGTGGAGTCCGGCCTCAAGATAACTCGCATCGGCAAATTTCGCCGCCGCGCCGCTGCCGGGTTCAATCGAGATCTCGTGTCCCTGATTTATAAGACGTCGAGCGACCTCTGGAACCATTGCGGTGCGGCGCTCATAGGGCGCGCGTTCACGCAGGACGGTGAGCAACATGGAACATTGCTAGCGGATCAAGCGTTGCTGTGCAATGGCACCCACCCCGAGTGTTGCAATAAATTTGGTGCGGAGATGTGGTCATCACCCGGCAACACCGGAGGTGAAGGTGCCTCTCGCGCGGGGCCGATCCTTGTGGTGAGTTCTAGACTCAAAAGGTGACCACATCCGAACCTTTCTCACTCGATAACGACGACCTCGAGCAGTTGACGCAGATCTCGCCTACTGATGAGGTCTCAGATGGCGACGATCTCCCTCGCGACGATGATGATTCTGTTCTCGAGGAGGGGCGTCGCCTGCTTGAGGAGGCGGAGGCAAAATTGAGCGCGGTCGAGCGCGCGCTTGCACGCCTCGACGCCGGTACCTATGGGCTCTGCGAGGTGTGCAACGCGCCGATCGCTCCGTTGCTGCTCTCGGAGCGCCCGAGTCGTCGCGGCTGCGAGCTGCACGAGGTCGCTGCTGAGGGAGCAAGATAAAAAAATGGGCGACCGGTCGGAACCGGTCGCCCATTGCATGAAATTAGCGGGCTACTTCTTGGTCTCCCAGAAGATCGTG
>CAIMWD010000016.1 GCA_903845085.1 uncultured Acidimicrobiaceae bacterium | reverse complement strand
GTCGCCTCCTTCGCGGCAAATCGCGCGGCGAGACCAGGTACCGGATCGTTTCGTGTTGCGAGGGAGGAGCGCTCTCCCTCGGTAAAGCAACGCGACAGCACGCCAGGGGTACGCAGAAGCACCCTGCGGAACCGCTCGATCTCTACCTCGTCGATGCCGATGCCGATCATAGGTAGAAGCTACTCCGCACAGACCCGTCGCCAACCGGCCGCGGAGCCCATCGGACGGCAGGACTATTCGACGGTGACGACCTTCGCCAAATTTCGTGGTCGGTCAACGTCATTTCCCCGTGCGCTAGCTACCGCATAGGCAAAGAGCTGCAGCGGTACCACGTCAACGATAGGTGAACAGAACTCCATGGTCCCCGGTACCTCCAACGTCGCATCGACGAGCGCGGCGGTTTCGTGGTCACCCTCCTCGATGACGGCGACCACGGTTGCGCCACGAGCGCGCATCTCCTCGACATTGGCCATCACCTTCTCCCAGAGTGAGGTGCGCGTCGCCACGACAACCACCACGACACCTGGCTCAATGAGCGAGATCGGCCCGTGTTTCATCTCGCCAGCGGGATAGGCCTCCGCACGGACGTAGGCGAGCTCCTTGAGTTTGAGCGCTCCCTCGAGCGCGATCGGATAGCCAACGCGGCGCCCAAGGAAGTAGACGTCATCGACCTCATGAAATCGCCGACCAACATCAAGGAACCGCTCCGCCGAGCCGAGAGCCCGCTCCACCAGATCGGGCGTCGCAAGCAGGTGGATCGCGCCCTCACGGAGCAGCTCCTCCTCGACCTCCCCGCGCACCCACCCGAGGTGGAGGGCAAAGGCCTCAAGCAGCGCAATCTGAGCAAGGTGACATTTTGTGGAAGCGACACCGATCTCCGGCCCAGCGTGCGTGTAGAGGGCACCATCAGCCTCCCGGGTCATCACCGAGTCGACCACATTGGTCAGCGCAATTACACGTGCACCATGACGCTTCGCCTCACGCAGTGCGTGCAGCGTGTCGACAGTCTCGCCCGACTGGCTCACCACGACGACGAGCGTCAATTGGTCGAGCACAGCCTCGCGATAACGGAACTCGCTCGCGACCTCCGCAGAGGCGGGTATTCGCGCAAACTGCTCCGTCGCAAGCGCGGCACTGAGTGCAGCGTGATAGCTCGATCCACAGGCGAGATAGATGACGCGATTGACGAGTGCAAGCGCAGTCGCATCGATGCTGAGCTCCTCGAAGTCAGGACGTAGCGATCCATCGAATCGGCCAAGCAGTGTCTCGCGTAGCGCGCGCGGCTGCTCAAAGATCTCCTTGGACATGAAGTCCGCGTAGCCATCCTTCTGTGCCGCAGTTACATCCCAGGTGACCTCCAATGGGCGAGGCGTGATGACCTGATCTCCCGCGTCGGTAATGAGGATCGTCCCGGGGCGAAGCTCCACGATCTCATCGTCTTCGAGCGCATAGAGCTCCCGTGTAATAGGGAGTAGCGCTGCGATGTCAGAGGCGAGATAGGCAGTGTGCTCCGTGAGACCCACGATGAGTGGCGAGGTCCGTCGGGCGGCGATCAGCAGCTCTGGATCGTGAAGGAAGAGCACGCTAAGCGCAAAATCACCTCGCAGCTGCGCGATCGCCGCTCGTACCGAATGTCGCGTCGAGAGACCAGAGGCAAGTGCCTCCTCGATGAGATGAGCGATGACCTCGCTATCGGTCTCGGAGCTCATCACATGACCCGCCGCAACGAGTCGGGTGGAGAGTTCGCGATGATTCTCGATGATGCCGTTGTGCACGATGGCAACCTCACGCCGACAATCCACGTGCGGGTGGGCATTGTCGTGCGTCGGCGCCCCGTGAGTGGCCCACCGTGTGTGTGCGATGCCAGCACTGACATCGCCGGGCCAGATCATCCGCTCGGAGCCAAGGTCTGCGATCGCGGCACCGCGAAGCGCGCTGCGGTGGCGGATGATGCGACCCTTCGCCCGGTCCACGACCGCGATCCCCGCAGAGTCATAGCCACGGTACTCGAGCGCCGCGAGTGCGGTCCGCAGCTGGTTCAGGGTGTCATTTGAGCCGGTAAGTCCAACGATGCCGCACATAGTCCCCTCAGGCTAACCGGCCTGTCCTCCTCGCAGAGGTAGCCGGAGCGTCAATCAAGACCCATCTCATGCTCGACGAGGAGGGTGAGCTCTTCGACTACCTCATGGACGCGAGACTCATTCTCTGCCTCGACCATGACACGAACTTTGGACTCGGTGCCGCTCGCGCGAATGAGGATACGACCCCACTCCCCGAGTTCGGACTCGAGCTCGCGAGCGCGCTCGAAGATCTTTATCCGCGAGGGAAGCGAACGCACATCCCCGACGGCAACATTGCGGATGAGCTGAGGGATCCGCTGCATCGCCGCCTGAGAGAGCTCCGCCGCGCTCTCGGTCGATCGGTCGATGATCTCCAAAAGGCGCAGGGCGCTATAGATCCCATCGCCAATTAGCGAGCTGCGACGAAAGACGATGTGTCCCGACTGTTCGCCGCCCAACGTGATCCCACGCGACTCCATCGCATCGGTCACGTTTCGATCACCGACCTGCGTCTCGACTAGGGAGATGCCCCGCGCGCCAAGCGCGCGGCGCAGTCCGAGATTGCTCATGATGGTCACTGCAACCTCGTTGCGATGCAAAAGTCCCCGAGCGGCAAGGTCACTCGCAAAGAGTGCGATGAGTACATCGCCATCGATGATGTTGCCGAGATTGTCAACAGCGATAAGGCGATCCGCGTCGCCATCAAATGCGACACCGAGATCGGCGCCCTCGCGGAGTACCGTCTGCGCGAGCAGCGCAGGTGAAGTTGCACCACAGTGCTCATTGATGTTGGTACCGTCCGGCGTATTCGCGATTAGGTGCGCATTGACGCCAAGGCGGCGAAAGACCTCCGGAGCGACCATGCTCGCCGCGCCGTTCGCGCAATCGACAACCACATGGATCTCCGAGGGACGCGCCAACTCGATCGAGCTGTTCAGCTCATCGACGTAGCCGTCGATCTCCAAAAGATCGAGGGTGACAGCGCCCAGCTCACGACCGACCGGCACAGGAAAGAGTGAGACGTCATCACCGGCGAGCAGAATCTGAAGGTCTCGTTCAATTGCGCGTTCAACATCCGTGGTGAGCTTTGCGCCCCCGGGGCCAAAGAGCTTTATGCCGTTATCCGCAAAGGGGTTGTGTGAGGCCGAGATCATGACGACCGGAAGACCCCGGCGCGCGCCCAACCAGGCGAGCGCTGGGGTAGGAACGATGCCGAGATCGATGACGTCAAAACCCTCAGAGGTAATTCCTGCGCAGAGTGCGCCAGCGAGCATCGGTCCCGAACGACGAGTATCGCGACCAACTAAAAAAGAGGTCTCTCCAAGGTGCCGTGCCGCGCAACGCCCCAGTGCTAGTGCCACCTCAGGGCGCAGCTGCAAATTCGCAACGCCGCGGATCCCATCGGTGCCGAACGTCGTCGACATCGGCGTCTTAGCGCTTCGAGTACTGAGGTGCCTTGCGAGCCTTCTTCAAGCCGTATTTCTTGCTCTCCTTCTCACGCGAATCACGCGTCAGTAGTCCTGCACGCTTGAGACTGGTACGAAGTTCGGGGTCGAGCGCGATGAGGCCACGAGCGATGCCGAGTCGCAGCGCACCCGCCTGGCCCGCAACGCCGCCGCCATCCATCGTCACGTCAATGTCAAAGGTCTCTACCTGACTTGCGACACGCAGTGCCTCGGTGGCGTGCATGCGAAGTGTGGCCGAGGGGAAGTACTCCTCAATGCCACGCTTGTTAATCGTGATGGTGCCAGTGCCGGGACGCAAGCGCACACGCGCGACGGCGGACTTGCGACGACCGGTTGACTGTACGAGAGGCTTTGTTGCCATGGTGATGTCCTCGACCTTATGACGCGCGACGCGTGCTAGGGAAAACTAGCGGCGTGGGCATCTGAGCTGCATGTGGATGATTGGGTCCTGCGTAGATCTTGAGCTTGCCGAGCTGCTGCGTTCCTAGGGTGCCCTTTGGGAGCATGCCGCGGATCGCACGACGTACGAGCTCCTCTGGCTTGTACGCCAAAAGATCTGCGTAACTGGTCTGACGGATCGACCCTGGGTAACCGGAGTGATGGTAGGCAAACTTGTTCTCTGCCTTATTCGATGACATCACGACCTTGTCAGCGTTAATGATCACGACAAAGTCACCGGTGTCCATGTGCGGTGCAAAGATCGGCTTGTGCTTGCCGCGAAGAACGCGCGCCACCTCGGTGGAGAGACGTCCAAGCACAAGACCCTCAGCGTCAACCACATGCCATGCATGGGTGATCTCGCTCGGTTTTGGTGAATAGGTTCGCACGGAAAGATCCTTTACTCGCAGCATTTTGCGACTCGTTGCCCAGTTCGAATACCCGAAGGCACTATTGAGCAGGCTCACTAGGTTAGGCCAGAAACGGCCGAAGGGCAAACGGCTCTATCCCCACCGTCCACCCTTTGCCTGTGGATAGGTCACGGCGATAAGACAGAGCCCCTGAGGTGGCGCAAGGGTGGGTGCTCCCCGGCGGTCACCGCTCACAAGTTGGGCGAGGAGATCCGCCTCATCGGTCTTTCCCGCGCCGATAGATACCATCGACCCCACTATCGATCGCACCATCTGATGGCAGAACGAACTGGCGGCGATCTCAAAGCGCCAACAGCTTTCATCAATGACCTGCCAATCCGCGGTATGCACCCGGCGCGTAAGTGGCCCCTCGTGACCCGGAGGACGACGGCAGAACCCCGAAAAGTCATGACTCCCGAGCAGCACGGTGCCGCTCTTTTGCATCGCTGCGAGATTAAGCCCGGGTCCTACCCACCATGCACTTGCCGCACGCAGTGGATCGGCATATTCGCTCACGAGCAGGTCATAGCGATAGCGGCGCTCAATTGCGTCGTGACGCGCATCAAAGGAGGGCTCCACGACAACCGCTCGCCAAACCACCACATCGGGCCCGAGCTGGCGGCTGAGGTTCCGTGCGATCGCTGGCAATTCGTCGCCAACGTGCAGCTCAACCGCGTCATATCGTCGCGCGAGCAGTTCACGCGAGAGGTCAACATGGACGACCTGAGCGTGCGCATGCACTCCCCTATCGGTGCGTCCTGCGCAGGTGTAGGTCATCGACTCGCCGGTGATCCGAGCCAGAGCGGCCATGAGCTCGCCGGCGACCGTGCGCTGATTGGGTTGAATGGCAAAACCATGGAAGGCGCTCCCGAGATAGCTCACGCCGAGTGCAAGACGACAGCGCGACCCCAGTGGGGCCGCGCTGTCGTTGTCATGCTCGACTGAGGTCATCGGAGAGGCCTCACCAAGTGAGACACACCCTCTTAGCTTTAGACGAACTCGATGCGCGCCATTGGCGCGTTGTCGCCGGGACGTGGTCCCAGCTTCAAGATGCGAAGGTATCCACCATTACGGTCTGCATAGCGAGGACCAATCTCCGCGAATAGCTTGTGGGCCATGTCTTTGTCACGGATGAATGCAACGACCTGACGATGGTTGTGCACGCCGCCGGCGCGCGCCTTCGTGATCATCTTCTCCGCGACGGGACGCAGTGCCTTCGCCTTTGCCTCAGTGGTGACGATGCCCTCTGCGGCGATGAGACTGGCAACTAAGTTACCTAGCATCGCCTTCTGGTGTGCAGCCGAACCACCGAAACGACGGCCCTTCTTTGGTGTACCTGGCATTGGCTAGAACCCCTCTCCCGCGAGCGAGAGTCCACGCTCGTCGAGGCGCTCAATGACCTCATCGAGGGACTTCTGTCCGAAGTTGGCGATGGCAAGTAGATCGTCACCGGTGTAGCGGATGAGCTCACCGATGGTGTTGATCTGCGCACGCTTCAAGCAGTTACGGGGACGCTCCGTTAGGTCGAGCTCCTCAATCGGCTGATCGAGGTCAGGG
>CAIMWD010000015.1 GCA_903845085.1 uncultured Acidimicrobiaceae bacterium | reverse complement strand
GCGCGCTCAAGATGATCTTGCGCAAACGCACGATGGAGGGGGTGACCTCTACACACTCGGTCTCGTCAGCCTGTTCCAGTGCGAGTTCGAGAGTGAGTTCGCGATGTGGTTGGAGCCGCACGAGTTCATCTGCCGCAGAGGAGCGCATGTTGGTGAGCTTCTTCTCTTTGGTTGGGTTGACGTCCATCTCGTCAGAACGACTGTTTTCGCCGACCACCATGCCCTCGTAAACCTCTTCGCCGGGTCCGACGAACATGGTGCCGCGCTCAGAGAGTGCAGAGAGTGCATAGGCCGTGGTTGGTCCAGAGCGATCGGCGACCATTGAACCTGCGATCCGGGTGCGGATCTCACCGTACCAGGGTGCGTACGAATCAAAGGCGTGGCTGAGCTGGGCGGTGCCGCGGGTCTGTGTGAGAACCTCTCCACGGATTCCAATGAGTCCGCGTGCCGGAATGAGGTGCTCCAGGTGCACCCATCCGGTGCCGTGGTGCACCATCTTCTCCAACTTGGCCTTGCGCTTTGCGAGCAGCTGCGTAATTGCTCCAAGGTGGTCTTCGGGAACCTCGATCGAAAGACGCTCGACCGGTTCAGAGAGAACGCCATCGATCATCTTGGTGAGCACCTCAGGTTTGCCGACGGTGAGTTCGAATCCCTCTCGCCGCATGATCTCAACCAAAACGGCGAGTGCGAGTTCGCCACGCCCCTGCACCTCGTAGGTGTCAGAGCGTTCCGTTGGAAGAATGCGCAGGGCGACGTTTCCGAGCGCCTCATTCTCAAGGCGAGCCTTGAGCAGGCGTGCCGTCAGCTTGGAGCCCTCGCGACCCGCCATTGGCGAGCTATTTACACCTATCGTCATCGAGAGACTTGGCTCGTCGACGGTCAGCGCGGGGAGTGGCTCTGGGTTCTCTGGATCGCAGAGCGAGTCACCGACATTGATCTCGGGAATACCCGCCACTGCAACGATCTCTCCCGGCCCTGCTGACTCGGTGGGAACACGTTCGAGTCCGACGGCGACGAGGAGCTCGGCGACCTTTGCGCGCTCGATGGTGCCATCGGTCTTTGCCCACGCAATCTGCTGTCCTCGCTTGATTGTTCCCTCAACGACGCGACAGAGCGCGAGTCGACCGAGGTAGGGCGAAGCATCGAGGTTGGTAACCAGCGCTTGCAGAGCGTGGCCCTCGGTGTAGGTCGGCGCCGGTAGATAGGTAAAGAGCTGGTCGATAAGGGGAGCGAGCGAGGATCCTTCGGGCCGTTCCATCACGGGACCAGCAGGCTGTTCAAGGGAGAGCCAGCCATCGCGAGCACTTCCAAAGAGGAAGGGAACATCGAACTGGCTCTCTGGGGCCTCTAGGTCGAAGAAGAGTTCGTAGAGCTCCTCCATGACCTCGGCGATGCGCGAATCTGGTCGGTCCACTTTATTAATTACCGGCACAATAGGAAGTCCTGCCTCGAATGCCTTACGCAGTACGAAACGGGTCTGTGGCCGGGGGCCCTCAGCGGCATCAACGAGGAGCATCGCGCCATCGACCATTGCGAGCGCTCGCTCGACTTCACCACCGAAGTCGGCGTGGCCAGGGGTATCGACGACGATGAGCTGTCGATCACCGAACATAAATGAGGCTTGCTTTGCAAGGATCGTGATCCCGCGCTCACGCTCGAGATCCATTGAGTCCATCGCGCGGTCTACAACTTCGGCGTGCTCGTGGTAGGTGCCCGCCAGGCTCATCATCGCGTCGACGAGCGTGGTCTTTCCGTGGTCAACGTGAGCGATGATTGCGACGTTGCGGAGTTCGTTCCTCGTGGCCACTTTGTCTACATCCTTTGGTGATCTTCATAGGGGGAAACAGGTCGGTGTGCAGAGCGTCGGGCGTAGATTAGGGCGATGGCCCGAACCGTGGAAAAAATTGAGCGACTTGCCAACCTTCTCTTCGTCCTCCGCGATGCCAAGGAGCCGCTCACGCTGGTGCAGATCGCCTCACAGGTACCGGGGTATCCAGCCGAGGCAGAGGCCCGTCGCACAAGTTTCGAACGCGACAAGCGGACGTTACGAGAGAGCGGGATTCATATCACCGTCAGTCGTCCCAACAGTGCTGCCCAAGATGGATACCAAATTCTAGCATCTGACTACTATCTTCCCGAGCTCAACCTCTCTGATGCGGAGCGAAACGCACTCCGACTAGCACTTGCCAGCGTGCGATTTGAGGGGACCGTGCACGCAGAGATCGCCGTAAAGATCGGTGCAGAGCCTGATGCCTCGCTTCCCGCGGTGATGGAACTCCCCCGTGAACCCCATCTCGGCCAGCTCGGAGAGGCGATTGCGCGCCGTCGGCAGGTTCGTTTCAGTTATCACGGTCGCGCGCGTGATCTTGAGCCCGGAGCGCTCTATTTTCACTCCGGGCATTGGTACCTCATCGGGGAGGAGCTCGCCACAGGTGAGAAGCGGTCAACACGGACCTTTCGCGTAGACCGGATCGAGGGGGCATTGCATGTTGGGGAGCCCGATGCCTATGTTGCACGGGCGCACTCTGATCTCGCATCCGAGCTCGCCTTCTCGTTGCGATCCGCGATCGAGAGTGGCCCCAGTGCGGCGTTGGATACGACAACTCTGCGACTTTTAGTGGAGCCCAGTGCGACGGCATCCGTTATTGAGGTGCTTGGCCCTGGTGTCGTGATCGAACGCGACGAGGAGGGTCGCGCGATCGTTGCCTTCACAATCGCGAATTGGGAGGCAGTAGTCGCCTTTGTGCGCGGACTCGGTGCGCAGGGCGAAGTCATCTCCCCACCGGAGTTGCGCGAACAGGTGATCACAGAGCTCGAACGCTTTGCTCATGAGCCGCCAACCGATCGGTCAGCATTTGCTGGATTGCTGCATAAGTCCGCAGAGCCGACCCCTCCGCGCTCCGGACGGCGCAGCGCGATCGACGCCGGCGCGAGACTCCGTCGAATGATCGCGATATTGACATACCTCGCAAACGAGGGATCCGCGACCGTGGGAGAGCTCGCCGAACGTTTTGATATGTCATCTTCGAATGTCACTGCCGAACTCGAACTCGCCGCATGTCTCGGTCGACCCCCATATTCGCCAGACGAGCTCCTCGAGGTGATCGTCATCGATGATGAGGTCTACGTGAACCAACTCGAGGAGCTGGAAAAGCCGCTGCAACTCACCCCGGATGAGGGTTTTGCCCTTGCTGCCGCCGCCCGAACACTCCTGCAAATAGATGGTGTTGGTGACGAATCTCCGCTCGCTACAGGTCTTCGACGTCTTGAGGAGGTCTTGGGCGCGCACAATTTACATATCGACGTGGAGATTCCCGCAACGCTCGAAGTGTTGCGTCGGGCGGCTGCAACAAATGCGATGGTGGAGATCACCTATCTTGGCCAGAGCTCGGGAAAGGCGACGCGACGGCGCGTAGAACCAGTCGCGTTGCCATTCCGAGAGGGGCGTTTCTACCTTGATGCCTATTGTCATCTGGCAGGTGATTGGCGGCGTTTTGCGCTTTCGAACATCGCCGACGTGACAGAGACAGATGAACGCGGAGAGCCGCGCAATCTGCCTTCAGCGTTTCTTTGGAATCGAGCATTCGTGGCTGCTAACGGCGCCACCTCGGTAACCATCATCGCGAACGCACGACACCGCTATTTCCTTGCCGCTGTTGCGGATGGCGAGATCGTAGAACTGCCAGAGGATCAGATCCTCCTCTCGCTCACCGTTGGAGCTAAGGACTGGTTGGGGCGACTACTTCTTCGCCTGGGAGACGACGCCGACGTCGTTGCCCCCAGCGAGTTTTGCGACGCGCGTAACGTCGTTGCGACGAAGGCGTTGGAGCGGTACAAAATCAGGGATAAAAGCTCTTAGTACGCGTCATCCCAGTTCGGTAGGTCAACTGGGAGTGGCCCTCGTAGCGTCTTCTGCATGTTGCGTATTGATCATGTTCGAACCGACCGAGTCAACTATCTTCTCGCTGTCACGCGATCCGAAGCAACCACTCCATTTTTTGAGGATGACGGTCACTGGATACCACTTCATCGATCAGATGGTCCAAATACATCGGCCCCTTCCGAATCCAGCCAGACAAAAGATACACAGACTGAATTAACTCTGACTGCACTCAGCCAATCCGACCTCAGCTGGAGTGAATTTGGTCAACGTGAATTTAGTCAGAGCAAAGATGCGATTTTGCTCCTCGCCGCTGGACGTGATCCGATATCTCAAGCACAGCTCAATCCGTACGTTTCACGCGTGCGTAACTGCGCCTTTGATGTAACGTTTGCCGCTCCGAAGGGTCTCAGCCTTCTCAGCGTGATAGGCGAGGCGGCGGTCACCGAGGCGATTCATCTGGCCCATCGCAGGGCGGTTATGGAATCAATAACCTTCGCATCTCGCCGTCTGTTTGTGGTGCAGCGGCGTCACGATGGGGTGCGCAAAACTGAGCGTGCCGAGGCTTATGGCGCGTCAGAATTCCTGCACCGAGTGAGTCGCGCGCTCGATCCTCATCTGCATAGCCATCTCCTTCTTTGGAATCTCGCCCGCCCGGTTGGCAACTATCACGGTGAATGGTCTGCAATCGATGCCCGCCCGATCTACCGGCAGGTAGGTCTCTTGGGTGATCTCTATCGCTCTGCGCTTCGCGCGCACCTATCCGACACGCTTCGTCTGCGCTGGCGCGTCGTCGCACCGGGGTTCTATGACATTGAGGGAATCGACCCGCCTATGAGTTCCGCCTTCTCGCGGCGAAGTATCGCGATCTTGCATGATCTCGCGCAACGAGGGTTTTCCTCGCCTGCTGCGCAACGCATCAGCGCGCATTCGAGTCGCCCGCGTCGAGATCTCTCTTGCGCATTTGATGAGCTCGTTGGTCAGTGGCGACAACGCGCGCATCGCGTCGGCCTCTCAGCGGGTCGATTAAATGATCTGTGCAATCGAACCTCGCAACGTAACCACGAAGTGGAGTGGGAACATCACCTCTCTCGCTTTGAACACTCGCGAGAGCGTCCTCTCTCTATCGAGTTGCTCTGTCGACAGATTCTTGCCACTTCCAAGGGGGGCGTCTCCCTGCCCGAGTTAGAGGAAATAATTGCCACGCTCTCCGCTCGCGGGATCGAGACCCAAGAGCTTTGGCCATTTGGACCTCGTGGAACTCGCCACGGCCGATCATGCGAATCACATCTGGAGCGACGCAGAGTCGCACGGAGGGCCCAGCAGCGATCCCTCGAACCTTTGCGATCATTGTCAAATGACGATTGGTGAAGCTAATCGGAGGCTCCTGCAAAATGTGGACGGAGCTCAACGCGATGGCTCGTGGCGCCGATGATCACCGTTGCCGTGTGATGTCGCGGATTGGCGATCGAGGAGGGAGGGAGACGGGGAACCCTCGTGAGCGACGCGGTTGTTGCAATGCGTGTGCGCCGACCCGGACCTACCGGTCGTGAGAACGATCGAGTAGCGACCCAGTGGTCACCGGCAAGAAGCGAGAGGTCGCGCAATGTGCGCTGATCACCGATCCCAGGGAGCACGATCTTCGTGCCAAAGAGGGAGAGGAAGGCATCACCCGCAGTCCCCCAACGCTGCCGAGCCTGGGAGAGATCTTGTAGCGTCGCCAGCGTCAAAACTCCTTGGCTCGCGCCCTCTGCGATAAGCGCAGGGAGATCATGAAGGGGTGCAATATTTGCGAGTTCGTCGAGAATGAGGAGAACGGGCGGAGGTGTCGCCCCCTCGCCCCGTGAGATCGCGTAGGTCACGCTTCTCAGATCACGCAAAAGACCCGCGATGAGTGGAGCGACCTGTTGTTGGTGGTCGGAGGGTGAGATGACATAGAGCGTGCGCCTCTCGTGAATGAACTCCTCCCACGAGATCGCGGGATATGTAGCGCTGCGAAGCACCGTCTCGGTTCTGTAAGCACTGAGTACTCCTGCCGCAGTTGACCAGATGCCACTCTGCTCCCGTGGGTCGGTGGCCAATATTCCAGTGAGCAGATCGAGTGCAAGATTTGCGTCATGTACAGAGAGGATCTCGACGAACTCCTCGACACTGCGCCGATGAATCGCTGAGAGCACACGGTGCATCTCCATCTCAGCGAGCGCACCCGCGTGAAAGAGCGAGGCAAGGAGAGCACCTGCGCGTTCAAGCCAATGGTTGCTCTCGGATGAGCGCGCGCCGACTGAAGCGCCGACCATCGCATCGGCGTTTAAGACAGCACGCTCCCATGCATGCGCACTCACAAGTGGCGACCAACCACTTCGATGAACTCCCGAGAGATCTCCCATCGCATCGGTTGGGTCAAAGAGAGAGATCCCGCCAAAGTTGCGTCTGCGATGTTGTGTTGCATGAAATATGTCGGCTTTGGTTGAGATAACGATAAGACTTGAAGAGGCCATTAAAACATTGGGAATAATGATGGATGTGGTCTTGCCAGATCGAGGCGGCCCTAAAACTAATGTGCAGATCTGTGGAGGACTAAAGAGCGTTCCCGCAGCGGTAGCTCCGAGAAAAATTTGCGGAGGTCGCCTCATTTGACCATCGCCATGAGATCTATCTATAGAAGATTTCAAATTGCATCGCTCCGAATCTTGACGACCAAGTGCGGTTCTAAAGCGTTGCACTACCGAGCGAACTACTGAAGAATTTGAAGGGCGCACAAATTATGCAGAGATAACTTTGCGTCTGAAGGTGACGATCATTATCACGACAAAATTGTAATGACACCTCTTTGAGGCTGTGAGCTGATTATTCTCTACGGTTGGCAAGTCAAGAGAAGCGAAGGTTGTGTTCAGCGACTCTTGAAGAGCTGAACGACAACCCGACGTAATGGAGGAATGAGTGAACAGGACCGAGCTAATCGGAGCGATTAGTGACGATGCAGGAATATCGCGACGTCAGGCTGACGCAGCAATCGAGGCGCTCGTCTACGAGATCACCTCGCGTGTGCGCGCAGGCGAGACGGTGCGCATTACCGGATTTGGTACTTACAAGCTTCGCTCGCGTAAGGCACGCATGGGACGGAATCCGCGTACCGGTGCTGCGGTTCGGGTAAAGGCCTCCAAGGGAATCGGTTTTACGCCTGGCGTACAACTGAAGCAGAACCTCAATACAGACGGAAAACTAGAGAAGCCAACGCCGGCTGCGACCACTGAGGTCGCCGCCGCGAAAGGAGCAACTGTGCCAGCAAAGAAGGTTGCCGCAAAGAAGG
>CAIMWD010000014.1 GCA_903845085.1 uncultured Acidimicrobiaceae bacterium | reverse complement strand
ATGGAATCGAGATACTGCGCACGCATCTCCCGGGGATCTACTGCATTCGTGAGTTCAAGGATCCGGTCGGAGAGCGTCGATTTTCCATGATCGACGTGACTAATAATTGAAAAGTTCCTGATAAGTGAGGGGTCGATCACGCTCACTATCGTGGCACGAAATCCCTACCGCGATTCTGCGCTAGCGCGCTGTTGGGAAGTGATAGCTCGCCCCAGAGGGCGCGGAGGCCTCTGGCCAACGCTGTGTCACGACCTTCGCACGGGTATAGAAGCTCACTCCCTCCATACCGTGCACGTGGTGTTCACCAAAGAGCGAATCCTTCCATCCACCAAAGGAGTGGTAGGCCATCGGTACGGGAATCGGAACATTGACACCCACCATTCCAACCTCGACCTCACGGGAGAAGCGACGTGCGGCATCACCACTCGAGGTAAATATCGCCGTACCGTTGCCATAGGCATTCTCATTAATGAGTGCGATCGCCGCATCGAGTGTTGCCACCTCCATCACACAGAGCACTGGACCAAAGATCTCATCGCGATAACAGCGCATCTCCGGAGTGACCTCCGCGAGGATCGTGGGACCAACGAAGAAGCCGTCCTCGTGCCCCTCGACGGTGCAGCCACGACCATCAACGGCCACCCTCGCCCCCTCCTCGGATCCTGCGTCGATGATCTCGAGGATTCGCTGGCGCGCGGCCTCGGTTACGATCGGCCCCATCTCGCTTGCCGCGTCATCGCCTGGCCCTACCTGAATGGTTGCTGCTCGTACTCCCAGGCGTTCGATGAGATCCGGGCCAACTCCTCCCACGGCGATTACAACCGAGATCGCCATGCAACGCTCACCCGCCGAACCAAATCCCGCAGCGATGAGATGCTCGACAGCAAAGTCAAGCTCTGCATCGGGGAGCACCACCGCATGATTCTTCGCGCCACCGAGCGCCTGGACGCGCTTGTGGGTGGCGCTCGCGCGTTCGTGTACTACCCGAGCGATCGGCGTGGACCCGACAAAGGAGATAGCAGCGATGCCAGGGTGATCGAGCAGTGCATCGACCGCCTCGCGATCGCCCTGAACCACATTAAAGACACCGTCAGGCAGCCCCGCGTCGCGCCAGAGCTCCGCGAGGATCAGCGAGGGAGAGGGATCGCGTTCGCTGGGCTTCAAGATAAACGAGTTGCCACAGGCGATCGCTACCGGATGCATCCACATCGGCACCATGACGGGGAAATTGAAGGGAGTGATCCCTGCCACTACTCCGATGGGTTGGCGAAAGGTATAGGAGTCCACCTCACTTGAGACCTGATCGGAGTACTCACCCTTCAGCAGTTGTCCGATGCCACAGGCAAATTCGACGACCTCCAAGCCTCGCTGCACCTCGCCCCGGGCATCGGAGAGAACCTTTCCGTGTTCGGCGGTGATGCACTTGGCGAGCCGCTCGGCGTTTGCATTGACGAGCTCACGGAAGGCAAAGAGCACTCGCTGGCGCGCGCTTACCGAGCTCATCGACCATTGGGCAAAGGCTCGGCGCCCACTCGCAACCGCGAGATTGACATCCTCCCCCGTCGCCAGAACAACTTCGGCCTGTGCACGACCCGTCGCTGGGTTCCAGACGACAGAGCGCCGATCCGCAGCTGCGCGCGCCGGTGCTCCGTCGATCCAATGAGTCACCGTTCGCAGTTCATCCATGTCGTCCCCCTCATCATGGCTTCGGCGCCCGCGTCGTCTGGACCTGACGCGCGCTCAGCATGTCTCCCTCGAAATAAGAGTCAGCTATAACGCGAGCCCGATCTGCCAATCACAAACTATCTGCTGGTCGATTTCATGCCCAATGCTGTCGACGAACCAAACGCCTGTGGACAAACTCCCAGCTAACAACCGTGTCTGTCCTGCTGGCGAGGGGTGTGCTATCCCCTGCTAACATCATGGATCCATTCACGAGTCGGCCTGAGGGATTCCATGGCAAACATCAAGAGTCAGATCAAGCGCATCAAACAGAACGAGCGAGCTCGCGAGCGCAACCGTTCCGTTCGCTCAGAGATCAAGACCCGTACCAAGAGCGCGCTTGGCGCTCTCGATGCAGGCGCAGAGAACAGCGATGACACCCTCCGGCTCGCGATCCGTCGAATCGACAAGGCTGCAGCAAAGGGTGTCATCCACCCCAACCAGGCTGCTCGCCGCAAGTCGCGCCTTATGCGCCACGCGAATCAGGCCTAGTTCTTCGCCCCTCGGGGTGTTTCAACCAGCAGCTCCGGCCTATGGCCGGAGTTTTTGCTTTTCTGTGGAGCGCACACCGATCAGTCGGAGCACCTCCTAGCCCGCCGCAGAGAGGAGGAGTGGTTGCTTCACCGGTGCGCGACCGCCCGTAAGCGCCGCGAGAATTGACGGATCCCCGCCCTCCTGCGAAAACGCCCACACGCCCACTCCAGCGAGATGGTACGTCTGCGCAAGAGCGGTCTTCAACGCCAGCGATACCGGGTCGTCATACCAGTCCTGATGCCAACCACCGTTTTGGCGAAATACCGTGAAGGGGGTCTCCGATCCCACGTCCCAAAGTGCCGGGCGACCCGCAGCCACAATGTCCGAGTAAAGCCGCGCTCCCGGAGCATTAGTCACCAGCTGCGACCCTGCTTGGCTGGTCCTTGTTGCGAAGTTCAATCCATACAGCGGAAGTCCAAGGATGATCTTTTTGCTCGGCACAATCGCGGTGTACTGCACCAGTGACTGCACATCGCTCCAACCCAGCTGTGCATTGATCAAGGGGGAGTTCGCACTGGAGTGTGTTGCATTTTCCATCTGATAGGCCATGTCGAAGAGGTAATTGACCGAGCGGGCCAATGCCTGCACATTGTAAAAGTCGTTGCTTCCCGCTGCTGACTGGGGATAGGTATCAACAACGAGCTCGAGGTGAGCGTTACGCGCCAGCAGATCGTGCGAGAGATCGGCGACAAAAGTGACATATCCCGCGCGATCGGCGATCGCTCGACCCTCCACGTCGATATTTATGCCGTCAAGTGCATTGGACACCATAAGCGGATAGATCCACTGTGCAAGGCGTTCGGCGTTCGCTGCGGGGTGTGAAACCAGCCGATGAATCACGCCGGGATCGAGTGCCTGAACCGAAAGCAGCACACGATCATGGTCGAGGTGCGCAAACTGGGCAAAGGTACTAAATGCTCCCGAGGAGAGGCCGGTCGCACCATTTGCGCAGTCACCAGCGCTCGTAAGCTGCGCTCCGTTCGCTCCGACGCAGACGCTGGAATAGATGAGCGTGGTCGCACTCGCGAGGTCGGCTGAGCCAAAACTGCCGGGCGCGAAGTCTCCCAGCGTCCAATAGGGGACAAATCCCATCACTTGATGCGCAAGCATTGGGTGAACGAAAAGTCGATTCGGCGCGACCGGTGCCAAGGCTCCGGTGCGCCTCGGCAGCGTCACGTTGACGAGTCGCTCGGCCTTCGTGGCGCCAACAAGCTCACTTGCACGTAGCGCGGCAAGTCGCGCCTCCTCCGCAGCCACCGCGAGCTGAGCAGGCGTCAGCGAGGGGCCCTTTACCGCCTCGTAGACACCGACGCCGATTCCCGCGAGCACAATAAAGAGAAGGAACGTCGCCACAAGGCGACGACGCCGGAAATTGTTCACCACCTCACGTTACCTTTCTCCTTCGGGAGAAAAGGGATCGCTAAGATCAGGGCGCCTCTACTACCACTTGGGATGCGTCAGATTTCGCCACCACTTGAGGTGGCGCCCTAGCTATGAAAGATCACTCCATGCGAGTTCAGCGATGACCACGACTAACCAGGTACGGGTACGTTTCGCACCCTCACCGACCGGCTTCTTCCATGTGGGAGGAGCCCGTACTGCGCTATACAACTGGCTGTTGGTGAAGCGACTCGGTGGAACATTCATCCTTCGCATCGAAGACACCGACCGCGAGCGCAGCGACGAAGCGTGGACGAGGGGCATCCTAAATGCGTTGACATGGCTGGGTCTCGACTGGGACGAGGGGCCATTCCATCAAAGCGAAAGGCGTCCACTCTACGATGCCGCTGTTGCCAAATTATGGGAGAGCGGCCACCTCTACGCCTGTGATTGCACCCGCGAGGCGATCGACGCAAGAACCAAAGAGACGAAGACCCCTGGTTACGACGGCTTTTGCCGCGAGCGCAAACTCACCCCAGGAACGGGCCGCGCCACGCGGTTCCGAGTTCCTGATTCTGGCATCACGACCGTCCACGATCTGGTGCGTGGTGAGGTTGAGTTTGCCAATGAGACCATCGAAGATTTTGTGATTGTGAAGTCAAATGGCGA
This sequence comes from uncultured Acidimicrobiaceae bacterium, assembly GCA_903845085.1. Classification (GTDB taxonomy): domain Bacteria; phylum Actinomycetota; class Acidimicrobiia; order Acidimicrobiales; family Bog-793; genus CAIVND01. Next base: position 2,077 of record CAIMWD010000014.1, on the reverse strand, counting down.
TCCGCTCTACGTGCTCGCCGTTGTGGTCGATGACATCGATATGCGCATCACACATATCATTCGTGCTGAGGAGCACCTCCCTACGACACCAAAGGCGATTCTTCTTTGGAACGCACTCGATGAGGCGACACTCCCTTTATTTGCTCACCTCCCCGTATTGGTCAATGAAAAACGGCAAAAACTCTCAAAACGCCGCGACCGAGTCGCTGTCGAGGACTACCGCGATCTTGGATTTCTACCTGAGGCTCTCTTGAATTATCTCTGCCTGCTGGGTTGGAGCCCGAATGACGACCGCGAACTCCTCACTGTCGGCGAGATGATCACGGAGTTCCGGCTCGAGGAGGTCAACCGGTCTCCAGCCTTCTTTGACGAGAAGCGGCTTGCCCACTTCAACGGTCTCTACATCCGCGGGTTGAGTGACCAAGAATTTATTGAACGGGCGCTACCTTTTGTGACCGGTGATCATGCTCTTTGGCCGGCAAACTGTTTTGATGCGGAACTCTTTGCAGCTATGGCTCCCTTGATCCGCGAGCGGATTGCCACGCTGGGCGAGATCCCTGACTACATCAAGTTTCTCTTCGCCGATCCCTTCGTGATCGACGAAGCCGCATTTGAGAAGGCAATTCTCCGTGATGAACTTGCCGTCCCCATTCTCCAAGCGGCACGGGATGCGTATTCGATAGCAAATTTTGAGCCAGAGCAGCTGAAGGAGATCCTTCTGTTGATCGGCGAACAGCACTCTCGCAAGCTCGCGAAGACGCAGGCCTCCGTAAGAGTCGCCACGATGGGGACATCAGTAGGATTGCCCCTTTTTGAGTCGCTCGTTGCTCTCGGCCGCACTGAGACGCTGGCACGTCTTGACGCGGCGATTACAGCAGTAGGGAACGCGAGCTAACCGCCCAACCGGAGTACTCTCTTCGAGCCATAACGAGGCTGTTAGAATCGAGGCACCCATTCGGGGGTGGTGTAATCGGCAACACGACAGGTTCTGGCCCTGTTATTGAGGGTTCGAGTCCTTCCCCCCGAGCCAGCCACAGGGCCGGAGATCGAGCGATCGGTATCCGGTCCTGTGCATTTGCGCTTTGTGAACGACCTTCGTATCAGCGGCGCGAATTTTTGCCGTTTGCGACAACTGCAGCGGTCAACAAATCAGGAGGCCGAAGTCCGGAGTGCTCGATGGAGTCTTAAGAGGCCGCCCAATACCTCGAGGATTCGACGAGCAACGCTAGAGCGAGGAGGACGAAGCTCCTTGACGACTACTGGCAACTCCCGTGAAATAAGACCGGCGCGTGCAGCACGAATCACCAGCTCGGCGTCGAAGAGACTCTCCGTCATCTGGCATGCCTCGACAAGTGGCAAAAGCTCCTCGCGACGCAAGATCTTCATGCCATGCGCATCCGTGACCGGCATCCCAAAGCCCCGCACCAATATTGCGGTGAAACCAGCTGTGAGGACTCGTCGCAATATTGTGCGCTGGTCATCTGATCCTTCCGCACGCTTACTCGCGACAACCACCGCTGCCCCAGATTCCTTCGCCAGCGATAGCCCGTGCTCAAGAAATCCAAAATCAAAATAATCGACGTCAAAATTGACAACAAACGTACCCTGAGCACGTCGGAATCCCTCCGCTAGCGCGGCTCCGTAATCAGCCCTATCGAGATGCGTAGTAGTGACATTAGGTACATTTGCCGAGAGTTGCTGGGCAATCTCAAGAGTTCTATCAGTCGAACCATTCTCAACAATTATGACTTCAAAGTCATCGGTGATGGACCGAAGGTAATTACAAACTGAATCAGTAGTGCTCTTCAGCAAGTATTCCTCGTTATGGGCGGGAAGAACTACAGAAAGATCCATTTTAAATTCCGTCAAACTCGTCGCGCATATTGAGGAAAAATCTCTCGGTCTCTATAGAGTCCGCACATTCTTTGCGGATAGATATTTTATTGCACATAGTTAAACAACTATAGAAAGCCAAGAATAAAACCACAGGAATCTACCCTCTACCAATGTAAAGAAACGGGTCTGCTGACGTTCTAGGTCTCACCTAATTTATGAGGATTCACCCTCATGAAAGGAT
>CAIMWD010000013.1 GCA_903845085.1 uncultured Acidimicrobiaceae bacterium | reverse complement strand
GTGAAGAAATACTTCATCTCCACCAATTTTTCGTCGTTGGCGATGAATTCGTTGGGCTCCGTCTCAAAGGGAAGGCGAATATTGATGCCCATCGCCATCTCTGGCCCTGCGCCCTCGTTTCCTGCGGCCATAATGCCGGGGCCAGCACCGGTAATCACCATGACACCCTCTGCAGCGAGGCGCTGCGCGAGGATTTTCGTCAATTCGTAGAGCGCATCCGAGTTCCGAATACGCGCAGAGCCAAAGATCGTTACCTTGGGGGCGTTACGGAAGGCGCTAAACATCCGAAAGGCCTCGGCCATCTCCTCGATCGCCGTAGTCGCAATTTTAAGATCAAGCCGGCTGGTGCCGCCATCGGCGAATTGCACGGCAGATCGTACGAGCGATCGGAGATAGCGGCGCAGCGGCCCCTTCGCGACCGCAGGGGAGTACGTATCAATGAGCGCATTAATCGCCGCGTCGAGCTGAGCATCACTCATGGGCGTGGTGCGTTCGCCTTCTCGTCGAGTCGGGAGAGAAGATCATCGTAGGAGTGGGTGAACGCGATCAGCCCCTCAGCCTCCAAGAGCTGCGTTACCTCGTCAAGATCAACGCCCGCGTGAGTAAGTGCAGCGAGAGTCGCGAGGTCCTCCTCATAGGGTGGTGAGATTGCGCGTGCGATACGCCCATGGTCGACAAGGGCCTCCATCGTGGCAACAGGAAGGGTGTTCACCGTCGCAGGAGCGATCAACCCTTCGACATAGAGCAGATCCGCATACGCGGGATTTTTCGTTGAGGTTGAGGCCCACAGTGGGCGTTGCGGGCGCGCACCAAGGTCTTGGAGCGCGAGAAAACGATCGGACCTTGTGACCTCATCAAAATGACGATAGGCCAATCGCGCCTGTGCGATTGCCGCGCGCCCGCGTAGGGGAGAGTCCTCACTTAGCCGGCGGTCGATCTCGGTATCTACTCTGCTGATGAAGAAGGAGGCCACTGAGGCGACGGTAGAGGGATCTCCACCTCGGTCTACCAGCCGCTCTACTCCCCGAAGATAGGCCTCCAGCACCGCCTGATACCGCACTAACGAGAAGATGAGGGTGACATTTATTGAGCGCCCCCTCGAGATCATCTCCTCAATGGCCGCAAGTCCCTCGACTGTCGCTGGGATCTTGATCATGAGGTTTGGCATACCGATTCGCTCGGCGAGCTGGGAGGCAGCGGCTATGGTGCCAGCGGTGTCTCGAGCGAGATGCGGCGAGACCTCGAGGCTGACGAAGCCATCGACCCCCTCCGAGCTCTCAAAGAGAGGAAGAAGTCGTTCCAATGCGCCCCTGATGTCAGCGAGAACCAACTCCCAATAGGCATCGTCGATCGAATGGCCATCGGCGATCAATTGATCAAATTGTTCATCGTAGGCATCGCTTGATGAGATGGCATTCGCCATAATCGTCGGATTCGATGTCATCCCTCGAATTCCGAGGGCGATGAGCTCATCGAGGCGATCAGTAGTGAGGTAGCTCCGGCGAAGATCATCGATCCATGGGCTCTGTCCACCGATCTCAAACAGTTCGTGCAGGGTCGTCATCGCGTGCTCCTTGACGTTGCTGGAGTTGGAGAGGCGGACGGCTCAGGAGACAGGAAGCGTGCTCTTTGGAGTCTTAAAGACCGGTGCATCGAGCCGGATGGTCGCCTGACGCGTACGCACGAGGAGCGAGATCAGCCACCAACCAGGGTCGATCTCGCCCGGGTTAAGCGCCAACTTCGCAGAGGTGGGCGCCGCGTGATGATTGTTATGAAGACCCTCTCCCGCGACGAGAAAGGCAAGTGACTGCAGATTGTGCGCCGTGTTCTCGAAGGGTTGGCGTCCGTACATGTGTCCGAAGGAATTCACGCCGGCGTTCAAGAGAAGATAGGTGCTCGCATGAATAGCCGCTGCAACCAAACCCCACTCCCAGCCAAGTGCCAACACCAAGATTCCGATACCAAGGCCCAATCCTAAAAATGCATGGTCAAAAAGTGCCCGGTCTAAGCGGTCGGGCTGCATATCCTTTGCGTACCGCGTCACCGTGATGCCATCACGGGCTACCCGCCGATAGAGCAGGGCGTTGGTCAACTCAACCCGCCAGAGACCAAGAAGGATGGGGGAGTGTGGGTCGCCCTCGACATCAGTAAAGGCATGATGCTTTCGGTGCACCGCTGCCCACTCGCGTGGCTTTACCCCGGTGGTTAGCCAGATCAGCGTTCGGAAGACCATTCGAACCCATGGCGAGAGCGTCAACGACTTATGTGCGCTGTAGCGATGGAGATAGACGGTGGTGGAGAAGATGGCGATCTGTAAGACCGCGAGTCCGACCAGTACGGCGAGCAGAGGCTGGGGCACATAAGAACGCTACCAGCCACAATCTTCCTCTGTGCTGACCCTTGTAGGAGAGATCGCCTCTGCCTCTCTATCTCTCTGCCTCTCTCTGTCTCTCTGGCGCGGCGAGATCGGAAGGCGGGAGTAATCTAGGGGACGAGCGCAAGGCCAACCTGGACTCTTTGCGTTGTAGGTCTGTCAGTGAGGGGTTAGCCGATGAAAATTCCATCGTGGTTACGGGGACCCAGCAGGGCGGCGCCTCCGAGCTTTGATGAGATCGCTCGCCAGTCAACCGAGTACCTTCGTGAGCGAACGCTCGTTCCACTGAAAGGCGTTGCCCACACCCTGATCTATGGCCTTGCCGGTGCGGTCTTTCTCGGCAGCGGATTTGTTCTCTGCCTCATCGGTCTCCTCCGGATACTGCAGGGCGAGACCTCTACGACATTTGCCGGAACATGGAGCTTTGCACCCTACCTGCTCACCGCAGCTGCAGGACTATTGGTGATGACAGAATCCATCTATCTCGGGCTTCGGCGCTATCGCCGTCGGAGCAATATCTGATGGGTATCACCAACCGGATGATCCGCGAGATCACGGCGTTTGTCCTGCGCTCACTTATCACTCAGACATTTGGCGCGCACCTTCGTGGATCGGATGACTCGTTCAGTGAACGGCTTTTGCGCAACTTCATCGAATCCTCTCGATTCCATCGGATGGATGCCGACGCGAAGGCCGGCTCTCGTCGCGACAGGTGGGGACTTCTTGTGCTTGTCGCCCTCCTTATCATCGGCATCGCGCTTGTGCGACGAGGTCGCTCCCATCGCGCACACCTGGTATCGGAGTGAACCCGCTGATTCTTCGTCTCTCGCGTCGACTCCTGCGAACCGGTCTGCAGCGTGGTCTCGGTGGCGACCGTCGTTGGCTCGTCTTCGCTGGAGTTGCCGGTGCCGTGCGAATTATTGCTGCACGATCGCAGCCAAAAAAGAGCGATGCCGTGCGACATGAGATTCTTCGGGCCGGTGAGACGCTCGTGATCACGACGGAGAGTGCTGGCGAAGGTGATCGGCTCGAGGTACGGCGCGAGCAACCATGACCATGGCACCAACGCCCAGTGGCCTCCTCTGTGCTGGCGAACGAGTACTCCTTATCGACAGCAAGGATCGCCGTTACCTGATCCGCCTCTCCGAGGGCGCCTCGTTCTCGACCCATGCGGGAATAGTCGCGCATGATGAGATCATCGGTCAGCATCAGGGTATCGAAGTGGTGGCGCACCAGCGTGATGCGCGGGAGAGTCAGACTCGTCGGCTCCTGGTGCTGCGCCCGACCCTCGCCGATCTTGTCGTGAAGATGCCGCGCGGCGCGCAGGTGATCTATCCCAAGGATCTCGGTGCTATCTTGCTCGCTGCTGATCTCTTTCCTGGCGCACGCGTCCTTGAATCAGGGGTAGGAAGCGGAGCGCTTTCGATGGCAACACTTCGTGCAGGATGCGCGGTCACGGGTTACGAGATTCGGCAGGATTTTGCCGCGGTAGCTCAGCGCAATGTCGCAGACCTTCTCGGGGAAGAGGCGCCCTATCTTGTGCGCGTGCGCGACATCTACGAGGGGATCGATGACCGTGGTTTTGATCGAATTCTTCTCGATCTGCCCGAGCCTTGGCGGGTGCTAGATCCAGCAGAGGAGGCATTAGAGCCGGGTGGCATCATCTGCGCTTACCTGCCCTCAATCAACCAGACTGCGGAGTTCAGAGGAGCGCTAGAGACCCGTGGTTACGGGTTCGCGGAGACATTTGAGATCTTGCGCCGCACCTGGCACATCGAGGGGCGCTCGGTGCGTCCAGATCATCGCATGGTTGCCCATACAGGGTTTCTCACCACAGCTCGGCGTATTCCCGCTCGGATCGGCAGGGGGCGGCGCAGCTACGTGACCGAGGAGCGACCAAGTTTTGGGGCAAATGATCTTCGGATGGGCGATACGGAGGCGACGGAGGGCGTGGAGAGCGAGGGAGTGCTTGTGCGACCATCCTCCGGCGAGTTCACCTAGGGCATAGATCACAATCTCTGCAACCGAGGCGTAACCGAGGTAGGAGCAGAGAAGCGAGAGGCGCCAAAACTGTGTCCATTCAATAGATCAGGGAGCCACCCAGGCGGGAGGCTCCCTGATCTTGCGCGCTGCCGATGGGCAGACGCTACGAGCTCTCGCTAGGACTGCTCAATAAAGATGCACTCACCAGGACACTCTTCTGCTGCCTCAGTGACGGCGTCCTCGAGCGCGTCAGGAACGGTCACCATGCTCTGGCTTCCACCGGGGTTGTTCTGTACCTCAGCTCCAGCTTTGACATAGGCAAGCCCATCGTCTTGGAGGGAAAAAACGTCGGGACAGATCTCCTCGCAGAGGCCGTCACCGGTACAGAGATCTTGGTCGATCCAGACCTTCATGCTGCTCCTTGTCAACGTTGGAAACCTCCACGATATCGGATGTAGATGACAGGAACGATCAGCGCGGGGATTATTCGAGGGTTTACTGGGCCTATCGGGCACTCCCTCGCTGGCATTCGTCGGGGGTGTAACGTCGCGAACGAGCACCAACCCAGCAAAGGGGTGACAGCCAATGGACAAAGAGACCGGGACGAACAGTAACCGTCTTGCAGAGCTGGAGGAGGAGATCTCCTATCTTCGCCACCGGCTTGCACTCGCACCGCAGCGCGTTCGCGCACTCGAGGAGCGCCTCTTGGAGGTCAAGGGTCATCTGGCGCAGTCGGCGACCCAAAACGAGAAACTCACCTTTATGTTGGGCCAGGCCAAGGAGAACATGGCGTCACTCCGCCTAGAGGTAGACAAGCTCTCCGAACCACCGAGCGCCTACGGGACCTTTATCCGTAACAACGACGACGGATCTGTTGACATATTTGCCAATGGTCGCAAGATGCGCGTCAGCGTCTCGCCAGAGGTCGAGGTGGAGACCCTTCGCCGTGGGCAGGAGGTGGCACTCAATGAATCGATGAATGTGATCTTGGCCCGCGAGATTGAGCACGCTGGAGAGGTCGTGACCTTGAAGGAGCTGCTCGAGGACGGAAAGCGGGCGCTCATCGTCGGTCGGGCTGACGAGAGCCGAGTAGTGGAGATATCCGAAAGCCTCGCGGAGACCAAGCTTCGGTCGGGCGATTGGGTGCTCTATGACGCGCATAGTCAACTCCTTATCGAGAAGCTGGCGCGTCCCGAGTTCGATGAGGTGATCCTCGAAGAGGTTCCCGACGTCACCTATGAGGACATCGGCGGACTCGACGGACAGATCGAAGCGATTACCGACGCTGTAGAGCTTCCCTTTCTCCACCGCGAGCTATTTCTTGAGCATCACCTCCCCGCACCCAAGGGAATCCTGCTCTATGGTCCTCCCGGTTGCGGCAAGACACTGATCGCAAAGGCAGTAGCAAATTCGCTTGCAAAGAAGGTCGCCGAGACCACTGGCGATGCAAATGTGCGGAGCTATTTCCTCAATATCAAAGGACCAGAGCTTCTCAATAAGTGGGTGGGCGAGACAGAGCGTCAGATACGACTTGTATTTCAGCGCGCACGGGAGAAGGCCGAGGAGGGGGTTCCTGTCATCATCTTCTTTGACGAGATGGATTCGCTCTTTCGTACCCGAGGGACGGGCATTAGCTCCGATATGGAGTCCACGATCGTTCCACAGCTGTTGACCGAGATCGATGGCGTAGAGACCCTCAAGAACGTGATCGTGATCGGTGCCTCGAACCGAGAGGATCTCATCGATCCAGCGATTCTCCGACCCGGGCGTCTTGATGTAAAGATCAAAATAGAGCGTCCAGACGAGAGTGCAGCGCAGCAGATCTTTGCGCGCTATCTCACTGCGGATCTTCCCCTCGACCAGCTCGGAGTGGAAGATCTCGGAGGAGGCGATCCCCACAAGGCGATCCGTGTCATGATCGAAACCACGGTCGCAGAGATGTACCGCACGGACGTGGAGAATCAGTTCCTGGAGGTCACCTATCAAAATGGGGACAAGGAGATCCTCTACTTCAAAGACTTCTCGTCGGGGGCAATGATTGAGAACATCGTCCGCCGGGCCAAGAAGCTCGCCATTAAACGGGCGATCGCTGGTACCGGTCATGGCATCCGATTGGATGATCTCAAGGAATCGGTCAAGCAGGAATACAAGGAGAACGAGGATCTGCCGAATACGACCAACCCTGATGATTGGGCAAAGATCTCCGGTCGCAAGGGAGAGCGAATTGTCTATGTGCGCACCATCACTACCCACGGTGATGCAGCCGCAGGTGGACGCGCCATCGATCGTGTCGGAACAGGTCAATATCTTTAAATTGCGCCTCAATCGAAAGGACCTGTTCCCGGATAGCCGCGGAACGCTGCTATGGCCTTAACAAAAATTCTTGGTCTTGAGACCGAGTACGGGATCCATCTTGCTGATCCAGAGAGCAACCCCACGAGCGGCTCCTCGCTTTTAATCAATGCATACGTGGCCCATCTGGCTGGCCGTATCGAATGGGATTTTCTCGATGAGCATCCAGGTCATGACGCTCGCGGGTTCGATCGCGAGGGAGTCGGGCCGCTGGTGGAACGGCATCTGGTGAATACTGTGCTCACGAACGGCGCGCGCTATTACGTCGATCACGCACATCCTGAGTACTCCACCCCTGAATGCACCACCGTGCTCGAGCTTCTCGCAGCCGACCGTGCGGGAGAGCTCGTTTTGGAGCGCTCAATGGCAGCGGCAAAACAGATGCTCGGTGCAGGGCAGGAGATCGTCGTCTACAAGAACAACTCTGATGGCAAGGGCAATTCGTACGGCTGCCACGAGAACTATTTGGTCGACCGAACGGTTCCCTTCAAGGAGATCGCTCAACAGTTCACCGCCCATCTTGTGACGCGTCAGATATTTACGGGTGCAGGCAAAGTGGGCTGCGAGGAGGAATTCTCCGGTCGCGCGGGTTTTGAGATTACTCAACGAGCTGATTTCTTTGAGGAGGAGATCGGTCTCGAGACGACAATGAACCGACCGATTATCAACACCAGAGATGAACCCCATGCCGAGGCGGGGCAGTATCGGCGCCTCCATGTGATTACAGGAGATGCAAACCTCTCGGAGGTGGCAACCCTCCTCAAGGTAGGTTCGTCCTCGTTGGTGCTTTCTATGATTGAGGACGGTTACTTTAACGACACCGATCTCTACCTGCGAGAACCAGTACGAGCAATGCATTCGGTCTCTCACGACCTCTCCCTCCGGATGCCGCTGGAGCTGCGATCGGGACGACAGCTGAGTGCGCTCCAGCTCCAAGGAGAGATCTACCTCGCCGCCTGCGCATATCGCGACAGAGAGGGTCTTGCCTCGCTTGGCGACCCAGCAGTGGGGGAGCTCATCCTCTCTCAATGGGAGCGGATCCTCACTGCCCTCGAGAGCGATCCCTCCTCGTTGCGTACCACCTTGGACTGGGTGGCCAAATATGAGATTATGCAGGCATACTGCGAGCGACATGGATGTGGCATGGACGACCCACGGGTTGCTGCAATGGATCTGCAGTATCACGATCTCCGACCCGAACGATCGCTCTTTCGTCGACTCGGTATGGAGACACTGCTCGATGAGGCGACGGTCCTTGCCGCGGTGACCGATCCGCCGAGGACGACTCGTGCCTATTTCAGGGGCGAATGCCTTAAGCGTTATCCGCGGCAGGTCATCTCGGCAAACTGGGATTCGATCGTCGTCGATTTGGGGGAGGAGCCACTTCGAAGGATCCCCATGATGGACCCGTTGCGAGGAACCGCCGCGCACGTCGCTAACCTCCTAGACGAGTGCGCCACGGTGAACGAACTTGTCGATCGTCTTGGCGGGTAGGGAAGGAAACAGTTAGATGCCAGAGCGAGAGCAGCGTCAACGTCCGGCCAGTGAGAGCGAGCAGAGTGACGGAGCAACTGAGGAATCGTTGCCGACCTCTGAGCGCGCAGAGCGCCTCAAGTCCGAGATCGATGACATCCTCGACGAGATCGATGAGGTGCTCGAGGAGAACGCGGAGGAGTTTGTCCGCAACTATGTCCAAAAGGGTGGCCAGTAGCGCAACGGCGTCAATGGGCATATTTACTAAAGTCAGGAAACTATGAGCCTCTTTCTCTTCCCTCCCGGTCAAGACCCCGGTCCAAATTTCGCCGATCTGCTCGCACGGGCAGATCACTCGAGAGAGATCGGGAGTTCCAACGCGCTAGCCGAGGTCCCTCACGGTACGACCATTGCCACCCTTCGTTTTGCCGGAGGGGTGGTAATGGCGGGAGACAGGCGGGCAACCGAGGGGAATATCATCGCCCATCGGTCGATCGAGAAGGTGTTTCCCGCTGATCGGTACTCCGTCGTAGGCATCGCTGGAGCGGCAGGTCCCGCGGTCGAGATGGTGCGTCTCTTTCAGACACAGCTCGAGCACTATGAGAAGGTCGAGGGCTGCACATTGAGTCTTGAGGGCAAGGCAAATCAGCTCTCACAGATGGTGCGCACTCATCTCCCGATGGCGATGCAGGGTCTCGTAGTCGTTCCGCTGTTTGCTGGATGGGATGATCGAAGGGAAATTGGTCGTATCTTCACCTACGACATCACTGGAGGCCGTTACGAGGAGGCGGAGTTTGCCACCACTGGCTCCGGCGGTCGTGACGCACGGACCACGATCAAGCTCGGCTATCGCGAGGGACTCTCGCGCGAGGAGGCGATCTCTCTCGCGGTAGAGGCGCTCTATCAAGCTGCCGACGAGGACAGCGCGACTGGAGGACCTGATCCCATCCGCGGCATCTACCCAATTGTCACAGTGGTTGGGGCTCAGGGGTACGAGCGCCTCGAGAACGAGACCGTAGGTGCCTATTTTCAGGAGATTCTGACCCGTCGCGCAGAGCTATACCGAGGAAGTGAGCGCACATGAGCATGCCCTACTACGTCTCGCCAGAGCAGGTAATGAAGGACAGAGCGGAATACGCTCAAAAGGGAATTGCGCGCGGACGCGCCCTCATCGGTGTCGTCTACGACCATGGGATTCTCCTCGTTGCGGAGAACCCCTCCCGGACTCTGCACAAGATCAGCGAGATCTACGATCGCATCGGTTTCGCTGGCGTGGGTAAGTACAACGAGTTCGATCAGCTCCGCGTTGCCGGTATTCGCCACGCAGACACCAAGGGTTATTCGTACTCGCGCGACGATGTCGATGCCCGATCTCTCGCAAATGTTTACGCGCAGTACCTCGGACAGGTATTCACCCAAGAGATGAAGCCCCTCGAGGTCGAAATCTTGGTCGCCGAGATCGGCGCCACGGCCGACCTCAACCGGCTCTACCACATCGCCTATGACGGGACCGTTACCGACGAGCAGAGCTATACCATCCTCGGCGGAGATGCGGAGCTGTTGGCTCAACGTGCAGAGAGCATCTATCGCAGCGGTTGGACACTCCCTGAGGCGCTTGCCGGATCGCTCTTCGTCCTCGCGGGTGCGGACCGAACACTTGGCGTCGATGATCTCGAGGTCGGTGTCCTTGATCTGAAATATGGCCGACGCGCATTCCATCGTCTCGAGGCAGACGAGCTCTCGGCACTGCTCGCGAATGCGACTCCCACGGCGTAGCTGCGGTCCCCTTGGTTCGCACGACTATTTGACCGGTGAACCCTCGCGAGAGATCGAGGGGCTAAGTTCGCTTCGTGGAGCGACGAATCTTTGGACTTGAGAATGAATACGGTGTCACCTGTGCACTGCACGGGCAACGGCGTCTGAGCACCGATGAAGTCGCTCGCTACCTCTTCCGCAAGGTAGTGACCTGGGGTCACTCCTCCAATGTCTTCCTTGAAAATGGCGCCCGTCTCTATCTCGACGTAGGGAGCCACCCGGAGTATGCGACTCCTGAATGCGATCTCCTTGAGGACGTGGTAACCCACGACAAGGCAGGCGAGCGCATCCTTGGATCACTCATCTCCTCCGCCGAAGAGCGACTCGTCGATGAGGGGATCCGCGGATCGATCTACCTTTTTAAGAACAACACCGACTCCGCTGGCAACTCCTATGGATGCCATGAGAACTATCTCACCACGCGAGATCGTGAGTTTTCTGAGTACGCAGAGACTTTTCTGCCCTTCTTGGTCACCCGACAGATCTTTGCCGGGGCGGGCAAGATACTCCAGACTCCTCGCGGTCCGGTCTTTTGCATCTCTCAGCGAGCGGAACACACTTGGGAGGGATATTCCTCGGCAACAACACGCTCACGACCCATTATCAATACCCGTGATGAGCCACATGCAGATGCCGAACGCTATCGGCGTCTCCACGTGATCGTCGGTGATTCCAATATGAGCGAATACGCCACCTACCTAAAGATCGGCGTGATGATCCTGTTACTCCGTGTCTTTGATGCAGGAGCGCTCTCCGTAGATGACCTTGCGCTTGCCGACCCCATTCGCGCAATTCGTGAGGTCAGCCACGACCTCACCTGCCGTCGTCCGATACGGCTCGCTGACGGCCGAGAGATGGGGGCGCTCGACATTCAACGGGTCTATCTATCGGCAGCGCTTGCCTATGAGGCGTCAATGGGCCTCCCTCCCCAGGAGGAGCAGGCGCTTCGTATGTGGGAGCACTGTCTCACACAGATCGAAGAGGATCCCCTCTCGCTCAAACGTGAATGCGACTGGGTGATCAAGTACAACCTCATCGAATCCTATAGAGAGCGCCATGGTCTGACCCTCGGAGATCCCAAGATCGCGCTCATCGACCTGCAGTACCACGACGTAACCCCTAGCCGTGGTCTCTTCTATCGCCTACAAGAGCGCGGAGCCGTTGAAAGGATGGTGACGGACGAGGCCATTTCGGTCGCGATGGCAGAGCCACCACAGACAACACGAGCGGCGCTGCGCGGAGCGTTTATCCGCCGGGCAAAGGAGTGCCGTCGTGACTACACGGTGGACTGGGTCCATCTGAAACTCAATGACCAAACGCAGCGAACACTCCTCCTCAAAGATCCATTCGCCAATACTGACGACCGAGTTGAGCGAATTATTGGAGCGATGTGACAGGTAAGCATTCACGGGGTATGCACCGGTCCCCGAGACGACGACTGATCGATTGGGTCAGCGTCATCCTGATCGCGGTAGCGGTCTCATTTACGGTACGCACCTATGCGCTGCAGGCCTTTTTCATACCCTCGGGGTCGATGCAACCAACGCTCATGGTCGGCGACAGGATCCTCGTGGATAAATTGTTCTTCTCCGCAGCCTCGGTAAAGCGGGGAGCAATTGTCGTCTTTCACCACCCTCCAGCGGACCTCAGCTGCGGGGAGGCGGGCCAGGACCTGGTGAAGCGAGTGATCGCAACCCAGGGACAGCAGATCTGGTCAGTGAATGGACGTATCTTCATCGATGGAAGGCCAATCACGGAGCCCTATCTCCCGGCCAATGACGCTCTCGGTCCAGCCATCGTTCGACAGACGATCCCGCGAGGAGAGGTCTTTCTGATGGGGGATAACCGAACCAACTCCTGTGATAGCCGCTTCTGGGGACCGATTCCCACCTCGCTGATCGTGGGAAAGGTCGTTGCCATCTGGTGGCATAACTCACACCCGTTCCTGCACCTTTTCTAGGTAGATCGTGAGCGCGGTCGCGCACGGCGACCCGACGTGGAACCTATCCAAATCAGTTGCACGGTCAGGGTCTTGTATCACGCTATCGGCGATATCACTGGGGAGCAGGCGGGAGATGACAGGTGGGGTGCCTTGTACACTTCCTGATTGTGATGAACCTCGATCCCGCCAAGCTTTTGGTTGTCTTGGTCATTGCGCTGATCGTGGTTGGTCCCGAGCGGCTTCCCAAGATGGCCCGCCAATTTGGACAGATCTGGTCGGAGGTTCTCGCCGCGAGAGAGCGAGTGGTGCGCGACATCAAGGCTCAGGTGCCGGATCTGCCGGAGCTGCCGAGAATGCCCTCGGTGAGATCAACGCTCTTTGCTCCCGCCGCCACAACAACAGCGCCGATAGTCGAACAACGGTCGCCAATTCGAACAACGGATTCGCCCCCCATGGATAACGCCTACCCCAACAGTGACGGAATCGCAACGGGCGACCCGTCGATGAATTAATCGCTGTCGACCGCTCTCAATGACGGAGACCACCGCGACGAAGTCAAAGAGCACCATGACGCTTATCGAACACCTCGGTGAGCTTCGGCGTCGTCTTGTCATCAGCGTCATAGGGTTTGTCGTCGCTGCTACGGTGACTTGGTTTCTCTACCCACATATCCTCCTGCTACTCGAGCATCCCTACTGTCAGACGCTTCCTAAGGGTCACAGCTGCAGTCTCTTTGTCACCGGCCCACTTGATCCCTTTGGTGTGCGTCTCGACGTCACGGGTTGGGGTGGACTGCTCTTCGCCTCTCCCGTAATTCTCTTTCAGGCGTGGCGGTTCGTGACGCCCGGTCTCCGCGCCCATGAGCGGCGGTACGCAATTGCCTTCTCGCTCTCCTCGGTCGCACTCTTTGTCGCCGGAGCAGCGGTCGCGTGGGTGACCTTCCCCCATGCCTTGGCCTGGTTGCACGGGGTGGGTGGCCCGGGGATAGTCGACCTCTTCAACCCTTCGAAGTACCTCAACTTGATACTTGCACTTATGGCGATCTTTGGACTCGCCTTTGAGTTCCCCGTCGTGCTTATCGGACTTGAGCTCGGTGGTGTTGTGACCCCCCAGCAATTAGGTCATTGGCGTCGAGTCGCGATCGTCATGATCGTCTTTGTCGCAGCGGTCATTACGCCAAGCTCAGATCCGTTCTCTATGTTGGCGCTCGCGGTGCCGATGCTGCTCTTTTACGAGATGGCGATTCTTGTCGGTCGATTGCTGCACCGATGACGATCTCATTTTCTGACCGACTCGTTGCTGCGCATCGTGACGAAGGGTCGATCCGAACAACCTTTGCCTCTCTCAACGATTTTCCACTCGATAACTTCCAGCGCGAAGCCTTTGACGCACTTGACGAGGGACTCTCCGTTCTCGTTGCAGCACCTACCGGGTCAGGAAAGACACTCATCGCGGAGTACGGAGTGGCTCATGCAATAGCGCGATCGGGACGAGCGTTTTACACCACTCCATTAAAGGCGCTCTCAAACCAGAAATATCTCGATCTCGTTGATGTGTACGGAGATGCGCGCGTTGGTCTCCTCACCGGCGACAACACCATTCGCCCTGAGGCGGAGATCGTAGTGATGACGACCGAGGTTCTCCGCAACATGATCTATGCCGGCCCAGAGCGCCTCGCTGACCTCCGTTGCATCATCCTTGACGAGGTGCACTTTCTTGAGGATCGCTATCGCGGATCGGTCTGGGAGGAGATCATCATCACCGCCCCAGAGTCTGCGGTGCTCGTCTGCCTTTCGGCCACCGTCTCCAACGCAGAGGAGCTCGCGCGCTGGATCAGCACCGTTCGCGGCTCCATTAAAACTGTGATCGAAGAGAGACGACCGATCGAGCTCAATCATCTCTTCGTCGTCGGGGACCGGGCCGAACATACGGTGCGTGTATTTCCAACGTTCATCGGGGGCCGCCCAAATCCGGAGGCGTTAGCGCTCGACCGACAGATGGAGGCCGCCGTGGAGGCGCGCTACCGTCCGCGTCATCAACGCGGGGGGGCAGCACGCAATACTCGGATGAAATCACGCGCCTTTCGTCCAAAGCGCCACGAGATCATCGAGGAGTTTGCGCATGAGAATCTCCTCCCAGCGATCTATTTCATCTTCGCTCGTGCAGGATGCGAGGACGCGGTGCGCCAGTGCCTTGACGCCGGTCTCCGCTTCAGTACCCCCGAAGAGAGGGTGGAGATCCGCGCTATCGCCGACGCTCACGTTGACCATCTGAGCGACGATGATCTGGCGGTACTCGGATATGACCGATTTCGAAATGCGCTGGAGGCTGGCATCGCACCACACCACGCCGGCCTTGTGCCACCCTTCCGCGAAGCGGTGGAGGCGCTCTTTCTGCGTTCCCTCGTCAAGGTTGTCTTTGCGACAGAGACGCTCGCGCTCGGTATCAATATGCCTGCCCGTTCGGTGATCATCGAGGCACTCTCTAAATTCAACGGCACGGGTCACGAAGACCTTACGTCGGGTGCCTACACACAACTCACCGGACGAGCAGGACGACGAGGGATCGACGACGTCGGGTTTGCCGCTGCCGTCTATTCGCCCTATCACCGCTTCGGAGATGTGGCCAAGTTGGCCGGTGCCCGCTCACGTCCGTTGCGCTCCGCCTTTCGACCTACCTACAACATGGTTGCCAATTTGATTCGCAGTTACTCGCGTGATGATGCCTATCGACTCGTGCGTTCCTCGTTTGCGCAGTATCTGAGCGAGGCGCCGCTCACGCGACAACTGGACGCGGTTCTCGAACTGCTCGCTGACCGCGGCTATATGCAGGGATGGGCCTTAACCAGCGATGGTGATCGGCTCGTCACTATCTTCCATGACTGCGATCTACTGATCGCCGAGAGTATGCGACTCGGGCTTTTCGATGGCCTTTCCGTGCCGGAGCTCACCGCAATGGTCTCCCTCTTTACCTATGAATCGCGTCGCGAGCCGGGACCGCAGTTCATGGCGAGTGATCGGCTCGATGATCGCCTAAGGGCCCTGGATGAGGCGGGGGAGTCGCTGCGCTCACAGGAGCGGCGCCTTCGACTGCCCGAGACACGCTCTCTCGATACCGGTTTCGCCCTCTTGAGTGCCGCCTGGGTTGAGGGACGCGAACTCTCCACGATCTTGGTGCCCTCTCGACACCTCGGGCCAAAGGGTGCCCCTTTGGAGCCCCTGATGACGGGAGGGGACTTCGTCCGAAACGTAAAGCAGCTGGTAGATCTTCTGCGCCAGATCTCCCTGGTTCCCGGCATCGGTTCATTTCGTCCAGTTGCTGCAGCTGCCGCAGAGCAATTGGTAAGAGGCATTGTGGCGGCTTCGTCGGGCGTCGGATTCGCGGAAACAGACGAGGTTGGAGATGATCCCCCAACTCTGTCGAAATCGCCCCTAACGTAACGCGAACATGTCCTACGCCGTCGAGACCTTCACCACCCAAGAGCAGGAGATCCTTCGTCATTACGTGACGAACTTGGAGGGGCCCGTCTTTGCTCTAGTAAACCTCCCTGAGGTAGTCAAGGGTGCTCTCTTTGCGCGCTACTCCCGTTCGGCAAAGAGCCTTCGCCGCCTCTTTCTCGACGAATTTGTCGATGAGCTCGATATCAGCGGTGACGCAACGGTCGATGCCACGATGGGCCTGCGACGGGCAGAGGAGCTCTACGAGAGAGTCTTTGGCGAATATGGCGATGACTCCGTGGCGCAGCTGGGTGGGGTCCATCTGGCCTGTGAGCAGGCATCGAATGTCCTCACCAAGATTCTCGAACGAGGACGCCTCATGTCCTATCTCGAGCAGTCGACTCGATACATCCCTTACGACACTCGTCTTTGGACCGGACACTACCGTTACGTCCGAGACCCTGAGGTGCTGGAGTCGCCACTCGGGGCCCGTTATGTCGGTGAGATGGACCGGATGTTTGACACCTATGGGGAGCTATTGCCCCAGGTAGTGGCCTATCTTGCAGAGGCATTTCCCCGTGGGGGGGAGGTCTCTGATTTTGCCTACCGTCAATCCATACGAGCCCGAGCGCTCGATGCACTCCGCGGCCTGCTTCCTGCCGGAGCGCTCTCGAATGTCGGAATTTACGGCTCTGGACAGTCCTATGAGATGTTGCTCCTGCGAATGAGGGCGCACCCACTTCCCGAGGCTCGCTCCTATGCAGACCTGATGCTGACCGAGCTTCGCAAGGTAATTCCCTCATTTTTGACTCGGGTCGACCGAGCAGATCGAGGCGTCGCGTGGAGCGACTATTTCTCACGCCGTGACGAGGCCACAGGAGAGCTGCTCGGACGCCTCTTCGCCGAGGTGGATACCCATATAAGCCCCGAGGAACCGAGCGTTCAGCTCGTAGATTTTGATCCCCTCGGCGAGGAGCACGTTCTCGCCGCCATCTGTTACGAGCATCTCGGGCTCTCCGAACGTGCAATAGAACGTCGTGTTGCAACGATGACTCCGATTGAACGCAGAGAACTCCTCCGAGCCTATGTGGGTGATCGAGCGAACCGCCGACACCGACCTGGACGGGCATTTGAGCGCACCGACTATCGATTTGACATCGTCTCGGACTACGGAGCGTTCCGAGACCTCCAGCGTCACCGGATGATGACGATCGAGTGGCAGCCGCTCACGCCCCGACTTGGCTACGAGGTACCCGGCATCATTATCGATGCCGGCCTCGAGGGGCGGTATAGAACCTCTTTAGAGCGAAGCAGCGATCTTTTTCACGCCTTAGATGAACGGCTTCCCGAGCAGGCTCGCTACGCTGTCGCCCTTGCCTACAACATCCGTTACACCATGCAGATGAATGCCCGGGAGGCGATGCACGTGACCGAGCTGCGCAGCGGCCCCCAGGGCCACCCTTCCTATCGAATCATTGCGCAGCAGATGCACTCGCAGATCGCCGAAGTAGCTGGTCATCGGGGTATAGCGGAGGCCATGAGCTTTATTGACGATTCCGAGAGCGAACTTGGACGACTTGAGGCTGAGCGTCGACTCGAGGAACGGCGAGGGAGCGGCGCTTGAGCTCACCATTCGCAATTGCGCGGACTGCGCCAGATTGGCAACATTTCGCGAAAGGGCGGCATCGAGGACAGCCGAGTGTCCTATAGTTGCGCCGCTTGCCACGTTGTGAAAGATCTCAACGGACGTCAATGCACCGACCAAGCAACACTGAGTTCGCAGTAATGAGGGATTGAATGGCAAAGAAAAAAGTCACTGAGGCACCGATAGAGGAGATCGAAGAGGCTCTGCTTATCGATGATCTTGACGATGACATGAGCGACGATCTCGAGGTGGAGATCGATGACGTGATCGACGACGAAATTGACGAGGAGATCGACGACGACTCGATAGTCGACCTCGATGACGATGACGATGACGATGACGATGACGACGTCGAGATTCCGGTGGGAACAATTGCAAACGTTATCGATGAGGAGACCGACGATGACGACGACGACCTCGATGACGACGAGGTAGAGGCTGGCCTCGATGACATCTTGAAGGAACGTCTCGTAGTCGTCGAAGAGCAGCTCGATGACGACGATCAAGACGACGTCAGCGATCCCGATGATCGTGGCGACGGAGCTCGAGTCCTACCGAAGCAGCCCGGCGAATTTGTCTGCCAATCCTGTTTTCTCCTAAAGAAGAACGCGCAGCTCGCGGACAAGAAGTTGAAGCTCTGTCGGGACTGTGTCTGATCCTCTGAGATGAGCGACACGATCGAGGTTCGCGAGGCGCGCCGGGACGATCGATTGGCGATCAAGGACCTCCTGAGTGCGCTCCTCCCGTCTCTCGCCACGCAGAGGGGAGGCGCAGAACTGATTCAGAGTGGCGCCCTAATTCCGGATCGACCAGGCTGGTTGACCCTTATCGGTGCATCGCCAGATGCACTCATCGTGGTCGGCTTTCTCTCCGTCCAGAGCACGGCGGAGAGCACCCGGGGCCTATTGGAATTGCTCCACTCAAAGGACAGCGCGACGAGCGAGGCGATTAGCGCCGTCGTCTCATTTGCCCAAGTTCTGCTCCGCGATAGGGGAGCACGCGCGCTCGATATCGTGTCGCTGCCCGGCGATCAGGTGCTCAAATCGTCGTTAGAGGAGCAGGGCTTCCGTGCACGGCTCCTCGTAATGGCTCGTGATCTTTGAGACTCACTATTCGCTCAGCGAGGACTCCGTGGACGGTTCGCCCGCTGTGGGAGATGTCGCTGGATCCGTCTCGCTCGCTAGCGCCACTGGTTCGCTACCTTCAGTATCTTCGACAGCTTCAGCTACCTTCGTCACCACGGGCGGCGACACTGCAACCGTCGGAGGGGGTGGAATTGCCGCGGTGACTTTGACGGACATGCTCGGCCTCGGCGGCGGAGGAATAGCGAGACCCAAAAGTTTTGCAAGTGCCGGTACGCGACCCGCAGCCGCGCTCGCGGCCTGTCGCACGGCGTTTGTGGGATCTGCGGGAATACCCGTCGGCTTGATCGACCGACGGATCGGCGAAGCCGCCGCAGCCTCCAACAGCGCGAGCCAGCGATCTGGCTGTGTCGCGTCATTCAGCGCCTCACCTGCGGCAGTTGCGAGCGGCACGACGAGCGCAGCGGGGAAACGAGTACTTGGCTCCGGCGGCTTTGCGGAGAGACGTAGCGCCTGCAGCACACGGCCCTCAGCGAGAGCATGGGAGATCTCTTGCTCCCACTTGGTCCGGAGGCGGGTGAGCCGGTCCTCCAGCGCACTGCGCAGGGCGGTGAGTTTCTCCTTTGCCTCATCCGTGCGAGTCGCCGCCCCGGTAACCGTTGAGCGCAGGTCACGAAGACTGATGGTCTCCAGCCGCTCCAAAACTGCGTCAGCACGGTCAAGCCAGGATGCCTCGCGAACGGAGGGCAGAAGCTGCTCGGCAAGCGTCAGAATCGCCTCACCGTTGACGACCGGACGTCCTGCTGCGCGGTCCTGAGACTGCTGCTCTGCAAGCGCACGTCGAAACGTGGCAAGACCGCCGTTGGCCAATTGCTCTGCGATTGGGCGCTGCTCTGCAGGAAGGCCGGAGATAAGCGCCTCCCGACGCACGGACTTCACAACGAGAACCGCAGGACGCTGACGTGTCGGCTTCCTTGGCGTCCGTGTGTCATCAGCACTGCGCTCAACGGCCGAACCCTCAGGACGAGGACGGCTCGGTCGACTCGGACGCT
>CAIMWD010000012.1 GCA_903845085.1 uncultured Acidimicrobiaceae bacterium | reverse complement strand
TGTCACGGCTGCACACGTTCTGTGTGTGGGAGGCGAGCAAGCGTTGCAATGGCCATCTTGCGGTTGACCTCATCGAACATCTCGCCACCATGGCGAATCGCGCCCCTACCCTCTTGCTCGTGGGCACGGTCCATGGCGGCAAGCATCTCGCGCGCTCGCGCGACCTCCTCCTCGCTCGGGGAGAAGACCTCATTGATGACGGCGATTTGGTCCGGGTGGATCGCCCACTTCCCATCAAACCCGAGCGCTCGGGTCCGAAGGCTCATCTCACGCAGGCGCGCATCGTCCGCAAGGCCAAGATAGGGACCATCGATAACCTGCAACCCGTGCGAACGCGCAGCGAGGAGGAGTTCCATACACACCGCGTGATAGTGATCACCCGGATAATCGGGCAACTTGTCGCCGACGATACCCATGGGGATCCCGAGTGAGGCGGCAAGATCTCCGGGTCCAAAGGCGATCGCCTCCAGCCGTGATGACGCTCCCGCGATCGCACGTACATCAGCGAGTCCCTGCGCCGACTCGATGAGTGCCTCGATACCGACCTGACCAGATGAAAGATCTGCCTCAATCTCCAGTTGCGTGAGCATGAGATCGACCGCAGCGATCTCATGAGCGCTCGCCGTCTTTGCCAAAACGATGCAATCGAGTCGCGGGCCGGCAGCGGTGACCACCTCAACCAGATCGCGCAGGGTATAGGCGGTAGCGAATGAATTCACCCGTACAGCGACGATCGCCTCACCCCAGTTGGTATTTCGAATTGCCTGTGCGACCTTGAGGCGCGCCTCCGACTTCTCGCTGGGAGCGACTGCATCTTCGAGGTCGAGCATGAACATGTCAGCATCAAGCTGCGGTGCCTTCGCCAGAAAACGGTCGCTCGACCCGGGGACAGCAAGCACGCTGCGCCGAGCGTGCAGTCGGCTGCGATCAGACATGATGAGCCTCGCTCTCTCCGGAGGGTACGACAAGATCCGAGGGAAGCAGTTGCTCGGTGATAAGTCGCGCGAAACGCGCGGGATCTCCACCCACAAATCGTCGGCAGAGCGGGAGTCCCTCGACATAGCAGGAGATGTACGCACGCCACGTGGGGTCGAGAAGAAACTCAATCGACTTCGCGGCACGCTCACGCGGCAACAGCCCAAGGAAGGCCATCTCATCGATGACCCGCTCGGGATCGGCACCATCCTCGTGTAGTCGGAATGCGGCATTCGCCCTAACAGCCCCAAGTGCCCGTCCTGCCTCCGCGACCACGGCAACTACCTCGGGCTCATAGGGGATACCGAGAGGACGCAGGTGAGCAGCGATGAGCGATTCCGGTCGCTCCCCCATCACAACCTCAAGTCCAAGATCCGCAAGGCCCTCAGCGAGGAGACACTGGGGTGTGCCAACAAGGAATATGGACTCCTCAAGGTGGTGCCGCGCGCGGACAAGTCCGACCTCCTTGCGACTGTGTTCCGTGTGGTGTCCGGGATAGGCCTCGTGTGCGACGAGATGGGCGAGCGAGGTGGAGAGCACCGGCAGATCAACATTGATCGCCACCCGCGAGGTGAGGTTGCCAAGGTAGTAGTTAAAGCCGCTCCATGGTTGATGAGTAACGAGCTCGAAGGAGAGCGACTCACCCTCGGGGAGCCCAAACATCTGATCGGTTCGCGACCGCAGATCCTCTGCGAGCGAGGCAAGTGCGCGAGGAAGCAGATCGAGGTCGACCGCCTGCGCCTCGCGCCAGTTGATGAGCCGCTCCGCCAGAGCTCCTCTACCGGGGACAACCTCTTCGAGCGCTCGGTGCGCTGCGAGAATGGACTCCTCATCGGTGCGGCGCGGACGGACGCCATAACAGGCCTCTACCTCGTCGGCATACCCGACCCGCTCGCCGGCGAGTACCCGCGCGGTCATCTCCACTCCGACGAGCTGGCCACGGAGATAGGCGCGACGATGCGGCGACGCTTCATCGCTCGCAGCATCGGGCGCAGACTCAAGTGATTCGCCAGCATCAAGTGCCGCCAAGAGGGCACGACACTGCGCACGGAGCGCCTGCGGTGCGATGAGCGCACCGGTGTGAACGCGATCGCGGATCTCTGCGGGGCCGTAGTAGGCATCGACGAAACCATCGATATGGCGTCCGATCGACAGGCCGAGCTCGAGATATCGCTCTACTAGGCCTGTCGTCACCACTGCCCCGTCCCTCAACCCTCTCGTACCGATGAGTGACACGAGATCGAACGCGTCATCCCCTACAGGCTATCC
>CAIMWD010000011.1 GCA_903845085.1 uncultured Acidimicrobiaceae bacterium | reverse complement strand
GGTAGCCGCCTTCGTCGAAACGAGTACCGCGCGCTTAGGAGCTGACGCCGAGGAGGTTGCTGCGGTCGCAGGAGCAACTACCACGCTTGCAAGCGTCGAAGTAGGCGCAACGGTCGTGGAGGGAGCGTTAGTCGTGGTCGGCGCAACAGTGGTGACCGTCACGTGCGCGATTGTGGTTGTTGGTGCAAGTGTGGTGGTCGTCACGTGCGCGATCGTGGTTGTTGGTGCGATCGTCGTGGTTGGGTCGTTCGTGGTGCACGGAGGCTTGACAGCGATGGTCGTGCATGGGGGCTTAATTGTGGTGGTCGTTGGCGAGCACGGCTTTGTGGATGCACCCGCAGCAGCGGTGAAGGCGAGGCCGACACCTGCAGCGGTCGCCGCTGCGATCACTGAGTTTGCAATCATATTACGCTTCGTCATTACACATCCCTTTCGGGAGCGTTTTCGTATTATTGATTATACATTAGTAGTGATTGATATGCAAACAGGGTGACCGAAAGTCATGCCAGAGACGCCGCCAAAGGGGGAAAACACCTAGCTCTTTGGTTACCTCGGATGGTTTCACTGATGACACGAAAATCCACGAAACACCGAGAAACAGATGCCCACTCAAAAACTTGGGTAATGATTCGGTTGTGCGAAGGTAGAATTTGAAAATAGAAAGTACAATTTCCTGATGGAGCTCAACCATCTCATCTACGTTGGGCGTCGGCTCACCCAATCGGGGCATCTCGCCGCCCGCCTCACCTTTCCGGATCTCGTCGGTGCCGAGTCCGTAGTGCTCGCCGATCTCTTGGGGCAGCGGTTCAGTACCGTGACCGAGATCGCACAGCGCATTGGATATACACAGGGCAGAGTCTCCACGGCAGTTGCCGCACTTCGCGAGGCGGGACTTGTTGGGTCCCGTGTCGATGAGAAGGATGGGCGAAAGACCGTTCTCTTTGCGTCGGAGTTGGGTAGTTCTCTTGGCGAGGATCAACCCGATCAGAGTGCGGAGGGCATCTTGGACCACATCTTGGCTGGCGTCGCCGAGAGCGATCGCGAGATGATCAAGCACGCACTCGAGATCCTCCATGATGCATTGAAAGCCACGGACCCTGCGGTACGGGAGCGTTTTCCCAGCTGAGATTGCAAAGCAGTTTTGTCGCAGATCTCGATAGTTGCAAGCTTGCTCGCAGCGGCAATCGCTTTTGCTATTCAGGCAGGGTCCCCGATGAATTTGCGGTAAAAATTTTGTGCCCCCGGTAGGACTCGAACCTACGCACACGGTTTAGGAAACCGATGCTCTATCCCCTGAGCTACGAGGGCGCGCTCGTTGGCGCCGGTTAGATCGTATCGGGCACGTGGTGGTGTGGAATTGCACGTTCTGCGGTGGATTGTGGGGATTGGTGACCCGTGTTGCGCCGTTACCTCCTAACCCCAAGCGCCAATCGCTGTCTTAGTGATTGCGGCAATGCCGCCAGCGAGAAGGAGAAGGTCGACCAAGAGGGTAAATCTCTCCGTGTGAAGATTCGTCGCCCACCTATTACCGAGAAACCACCCCAGCAGGAGTGCTGGCGTGGCCGTGACCGCAAAGAGAATCGCATCACGGTGCACCGCTCCCGCGGCAAGCAACATCGCGAGCCCTCCAACATTGCTGATGAGTAGCACGGTGGAGATGGTCGATCGAAAACCTGCCTGATCGAGCGATCGGGTGCGAAGGTAGATGACCAGTGGCGGTCCATTTGTCGACAAAGCCGTATTGAGTACCCCACTGACACCGCCGGCGAAATAGGCGTGCCAGCGCCGTCGAGTCGAGGGCGCGGAGAGCCGACCTCTGCGACTCATGATCCACGCAACTGCTGCACAGGTGACCACACCGAGAAGGAGCCGGAGCACGCCTGCAGAGACAGTGACAAGGATGACAACTCCGATTGGCATCATCACGAGGGCGCTGGAGCTCAGCGCTCTCACCTCATCCCAGTGAATTGCCGCACGTCGAACCGTCGTGGTCATCGAATTCGTTACCACGCCGACAAAAAAGGAGACAACGACCGCGGTTTCGGGAGCAACGACCAGCGCCATCAATGGAACCGAGAGGAGTGAGAGCCCAAAGCCAGCCGAGGCTTGAAAGAAGCTTGCGACCAAGATGATAATTGCGATCCACAGTGAGGTGAGCGTGAGTGCACCAAAATGAACGACACCGAGAAATTGGAATGAACCGACGAGAGGAGATGTCACGATCGCTAAGTATCGCAAATCGTGCCAGACGCGAGATTGTGGCAGGTTCCAAATTCCAAGAGAACGAATAGAAGCGGGTAGCTGTCGTTATCAGGTGCGGGAGTTTTCGTGGCGACGCATCATCCGAGCGCACGCAGCCGGCGCGGAGATGTATCGCCACTAATCCCAGCACATTTCAGTGGATCGGCCGTGAAGTAGGCCTGGACACCTCGGGCAGTGTCCGTAGTCGTCAGCGTCGCGGCAACGTGGCGTCGCCGTGAGAAGACGCAATGGAAGCTCACATCGTTCGCAGTGGGGTGGTTCGAGACCGTCCACTCCGTTCTCACGACAAAATGTGGTGACCTGCCCGCAATGATCGCAGGCAACGAGTAGGTGCTCGATCGCCAGAAACCCTGTGCCAATATAAAAAAAGTCGTCGATGTCGCAGGTATTGCACTCAAGTTCGATTTGATGTCCCATCTGACAAAAGGTATCGATGACCTGTGTCAACGCGAGAGCGCAGTATTAGCTAAACCGTGCCAACCAATTGGCGCGATCAAGCGGTGCGAGTACCGGGTTGGTTTGCCGTATCGTGCCCATCAACGCGGAGGGCGCTAGGTCGTAGGCATGTCCCGGAAAGATCGGCGTGGAGTCAGAGATAGATGCGAGACGCCTGCTGAGGCTCTCGAAGAGCTGTACCGGATCGCCACCAGGAAGATCGGTGCGTCCACAGCCATTCAAGAAGAGGGTGTCACCCGTAAACAGTTGGCCCTCAAAGAGAATGCACTGGCTTCCCTCGGTGTGGCCGGGAGTGTGGATGAGCGTGACCGGCAGATCACCGATGAGCAACCGATCACCAGAGTCGTGGAGCACGAGGTTCTCCGCGCCAACTCCAGCCCACTCCGCGATCCATCTGCGCTCCTCGCTCTGGATGTGTACGGGAACGCTGCGTTCGGCGAGCAGAGAAACCACTCCCTCAATCGGATGTCCGGCGATCGAACCTCCAGCATGATCAGCGTGATAGTGCGTCACGACTGCGCCGGTGAGGTGCATCCCATCTGCTTCGACCACATCTACCAATTCTTTTGGTGCGTACGCGCAGTCGATGACTATCGCCTCCTTCGCGTCGCGATCTCCGATGACATATATGTAATTCGCCATCTGGCGGGCAAATCTGTCGTCGACGGCAAGGTCACGTCCAACGAGAAGCTGCCGGAGATAGAGCTGACTCATTTAGTCGCGCTCCCTTAGGAGGAGCTCTCGGCGCTTTCGTGCCACGCACTTGTCGAGAGGAGGCGCGGGTCATTTGAGAAGAGTTCGATAATCGGCTCTTTTAATCCCAGTCTTCGTTGAAGTCGCTCAACCTCCAACTCCTCATTCCAAAGCATGAGCGTAAAAACGACGCCTGATCCACCGGCACGGGCGGTGCGGCCGGATCGATGCAGGTAGGACTTGTGGTCTTCGGCCGGGGTGTAGTGGATAACAACATCCACGCCATCGATATCGAGTCCTCGGGCAGCTACATCGGTGGCAACCAATGCCTCGATCTTCCCACTGGTGAAATCGGCGAGCGCTCGCTCGCGGGCACCTTGGTGCAGGTCGCCGTGAATCGCTCCGACACGTACTCCCTGCGTCCGAAGTTCATCGGTCAGGCGATCTGCGCCACGCTTTGTCTTGACGAAGATCACGGTCTTCGATGCCCCCTTCGCGATCGCTCCCGCGACGCTTGGGCGATCCATCTGATGAACCTTGACGAAACGGTGTTCCATCTGATCCACCGTCACCTGAGGTGATTCGACCTCAAAAAAGACAGGGTCTTTGAGGTAACGAGTGACCAACATGTTGACCGCCGAGTCGAGCGTTGCAGAGAACAACAGCGTCTGGCGCTCGGCAAACATGTGGCGCAAGAGCCATTCCACTTGGGGCATAAACCCCATGTCCGCCATCCGGTCCGCTTCGTCGAGCACCAGTGTGGTGATCTCCTTGAGATCGATGACTCCGCGATCCACGAGATCGATGAGCCGCCCCGGAGTAGCAATCACCACGTCGATACCTTTAGTGAATTGCTTCGTCTGCGCCTCAATATCCGCACCGCCGTAGACAGCACCAACGCGACGATCGATCGCCCTGCCAAGGGGAAGGAGTACCTCCGCTACTTGAGTAGCAAGTTCACGAGTGGGTACAAGGACGAGTGAGGAAGGAGTACTCCCCGTAGCGCGCGGTGTCCGCATTAAGAGTGGCAGGCCAAAGGCGAGCGTCTTCCCTGATCCGGTTTTAGCCTTTCCGCAGATGTCGTGACCGGCGAGTGCGTCGGGCAGCGTGAGCGCTTGGATCGAGAAGGGACGTTCGATCCCCTGGGCTAGGAGGGCGGCGACAAGAGCGGGGTCAACGCCGAGTTCGGCGAAGGTTGGTTGATTGGTCACCATATGAGTCTGCCACCCATTTCTCCTATGAACTGCCGCACGAGATCCGCAAAACGCAGATCACCGCTCTCGGATCGGCCACCGAGAGGCCGCGCCAACTAGTCTCACTATCGACCCTGCGCGAGACGCAGCGTCGTTTTCTGTACGTTCTGGACGTCGCGGGGAATCCCCGCATCTGGAGAGTTTGAGGGAGAGAGATGGCAAAGCTCGAGGCAGGAAAGAGGGCCCCAACGTTCACACTTAGTGACCATGAGGGCAACAAGGTGTCGCTGAAGGACCTCGCCGGTCAGAACGTCATTATCTACTTCTACCCAAAGGACGACACTCCTGGATGCACAAAGGAGGCCTGTCAGTTCAATGACCTACTTGCGGAGTTCGCCAAGGCCGATGCCGTTGTTCTCGGTGTATCTGCTGATTCGGCGGAGTCACATAACAAGTTCCGTGCGAAGTACGGTCTGAATTTCTCTCTCCTCGTCGACAAGGACCACACCGTTGGTGAGAGATACGGCGCGTGGGGCGAGAAGGTCCTTTACGGCAAACACACCATCGGTGTAATTCGCTCAACCTTTCTTATCGGCCCGGATCAGAAGATCATCCGCGCGTGGTATCACGTGAAGGCAGATGGTCATGCGGCAAAGGTTCTTGAGGCGATCGGCGCCTGATGGAAGGTTACGTACAAAGACCCCGAAGGCGGAGCTAATGGCGACGACCACGGAGCGAGTTGATCGACCGACGGTGATCTGCTTCGTCCGCCATGGAACGACACCGACAACGGGGAAGATTCTTCCCGGGAGGGCCCTCGGCCTCCATCTTTCCGAGCGAGGCCTTGCTGAGGCGCGCACCGCGGGCGAACGCCTTGCCGCGCTTGACTCAGTGCATGCGATCTATGCCTCACCACTCGAGCGTGCACGTGAGACCGCTGGCGCAATTGCAAAGCAGGTCGGTCAACGCGTACGGATCGAACGCGGCCTTCTCGAGTGCGATTTTGGAGAATGGACTGGTAAAGAGTTATCGAAACTAGCCAAGCTGCCGGAGTGGCAGACCGTGCAGCGTCACCCCTCCGGATTTCGATTTCCGGGAGGCGAGTCGTTCCTCGAGATGCAGCTTCGGATAGCCGACACGGTGGAGCGTCTACGCCAGCGTCACCCCGGTGAGGTCATCGTCTGCGTGAGCCACGCAGACGTTATTAAGGTCGCAGTCACCGATGCTTTGGGAGTGCCTCTCGATCTGATGCAGCGAACGGTGATCTCTCCCTGCTCGGTCACGGTGGTTGCCTATTCATTAGGCGCTCCAACGGTGCTCGGTGTGAACTCAACCGGCGCGCTCGCCTCGCTTGGAATTGCTAAACCTGACACCCCTGCAACGACTCGACGTCCCCGAGCACCACGAAAGGCAACCTCGAAAAAATGAGCGAGATCTTCGAGTTTTCTCAACCCTCCCGTGTTGTGGTGGGAATCATCGGGGTTCCGGGCCAGCGGGAGTTCTTCCTTCAGGCGCGCGAGGGCGAGGTGATTGTGACTCTGAAGGTGGAAAAGCAACAGGTCGCTGCGCTCTCATTGCACCTTGGCGACCTCCTTCAAGATCTTGCCCGTCCTGGCCACGTCGATGACGAGGGCGCAGCTGACCTCGAGGTGTTTATCGAACCGTCATTTGTCGTCGGCGGTCTTGGTGTGGCCTATGACCCAGAGGAGGATCGGGTCGTGATAATGGCTCAGGAGCGGATGCGTGAGGGCGAAGATCGTGAAGGTTCAGAGGCCCGCTTTTCACTCACCCGTGAGCAGGCGGTTGAGCTTGCGATCTTGGGCACTCGCCTCGTCGAGTCCGGTCGCCCACCCTGCCCCCTCTGTGGCTTCCCCCTGGATCCGCGGGGACACGCCTGTCCCCGCACCAATGGGAACAGCGCGCCACTGACGTGAACGGTGACGAGGGGAGACCGGAGCCCTCACCGATGCCGACGCCACAGCAGTGGTGCCAGCTGCTGCTCCGCGCGGAGATGGAGATCCTCGGGAAGATGCCCTGGAGCTCGAACGCGACCTATCTCGTCGAGCTAACCGATGGTGCGCTTTCGAGTCGCGGAATCTACAAGCCGGGGAGAGGTGAGCGTCCGCTCTGGGACTTTCCCGGTGGCCTCTTTCGCCGCGAGGTCGCTGCCTATGAGCTCGGCCGAGCAGTCGGCTTAGCGGTGGTGCCGGAGACAGTGTTGCGTGAGGATGCACCTCTCGGCGTCGGTTCGGTCCAACGTTTTATCGATGCCCGATTTGAGGAGCACTACTTCACCATGTTGGAGTCGGGCAACTACCAAGAGCAGCTGATGATGATCGCGGGCTTTGATCTTCTCGCAAACAACGCTGATCGAAAGGGTGGGCATCTGCTGATCGATGCGGTCGACCGGATCTGGGCAATCGACAATGGGCTCTGCTTTCACATCGAGGACAAGCTCCGGACGGTGATGTGGGATTTTGCTGGAGAGAAGATTCCTGAATTGGTGCTCGATGCAGCACGCCTTCTCGCGGGCGAGGTACCTCAGGTACTCACCGCACTGCTCGAGGAGGATGAAATTCTCGCGTTGGTCGAACGGGCGGAGTTCTACCTCTCCTCTGGGATATTTCCCCATCCACCCGATGACCACCGCGCCTATCCTTGGCCACTTGTGTAAGCAGATTGCACATAGCACCGCTATTTGTCATCGAAACGGTGACAACTCGCTACCCTTTAGCCCATGGTTGATCGAACGATTTCAGCAGCGGTCTCAGAGGACGAGTGGCGTAAGCGACTCACGCCCCAGCAGTATCACGTGCTGCGGGAGAAGGGTACGGATCGCCCATTCGAGGGCGAGTTCACCCACCCCGTCTTCGAAGGCGTCTTCCGATGTGCGGCGTGTGGCACAACCCTGTTCTCCACGGAGACGCAGTTCGACTCTGGGTGTGGATGGCCCAGCTTCACGGCGCCAGTTGATGGCGACAACGTTGCACTAAACCAAGATCTCAGCCACAACATGGTCCGTATTGAAGTCACCTGCCGCAACTGCGGGGGGCATCTCGGTCACGTATTTGACGACGGTCCCAACCCAACGGGCCAACGTTGGTGCATTAACTCATCGAGTCTCGATCTCGACTCATCGGAGTAAGCGTCATCAACGAAGCCGCAGCACAACCCGCCAACTAAAGGACCCCTTACCGATGTCATTGAACGAGGAACGACTTTTGCTTCCCGAGACCCCTGAGGTAATAACGGCCGGCGAGAGTCTCGGCGAGGATCCAGAGGAGAGTAAGTTCGACGAGTCTGTCGAGCGACCAGCGAAGGTTATGCGCATCGGTTCGATGATCAAGCAGCTGCTCGACGAGGTGCGCCAAGCTGACCTCGATGAGCCAAGTCGCATCCGTCTAAAGGAGATCTATGAGCTCTCGGTGCGCGAGCTCTCCGACACCCTCTCTCCTCCCCTCGCCGAGGAGCTCTCTCGCCTCGCGCTTCCCTTTGAGGAGGCAACGCCCTCGAGCTCCGAGCTACGCATCGCGCAGGCGCAGCTCGTGGGTTGGCTGGAGGGCCTCTTTCATGGCATTCAGGCCACCCTCTTTGCGCAGCAGATGAGCGCGCAAAACCAGTTAGAGGAGATGCGCCGTCGCTCACTTCCCGCTGGGGCGGCCCCCCAAGACCCGCGCATGCGCGGCGGGGGCAACTACCTCTAACAGGAGTTGTCTTGGCGCGCACCGAGCCCTTGGACAACGATATTGCAACTTAGGAAACCCCGAGTCTGGGGTATGTTGAGAGCGAGAAACCACAACGGTGTAATTTCGCGCACCCGGGGTGGGCATGAGTGAGACGCGGATCAGCGGAGGCGCACGGATGGCATCATCCGGTTCGGGCAGGTCGTTCGCCCATCTGCACCAGCACACTGAATACTCCATGCTCGATGGGGCAGCGCGCGTACGAGATGTCGTCGCTACCGCGGTGCAGGATGGACAGCCAGCGATTGCCATTACGGATCACGGAAATATGTATGGAGTCCTCGACTTCTATAAGCAGTGCAAGGCGCAGGGAATTACGCCGATCATCGGCACCGAGGCTTACATGGCCGCAAACTCACGCTTTGATCGACCGGTGCGTCGAGGTCGAGTAGATGACACCGGTGGCGATGCAGATCGAGGGGAGAAGCTCTATTACCACTTGACCGTTCTTGCCGAAAATGCGACTGGCTACGCCAACCTCATGAAACTCTCCTCCGATGCCTATCTTGAGGGTTACTACTACAAGCCACGCGTTGACTGGGAGCTGCTGGATCGCTACCACGAGGGTCTTATCGCAACCACCGGCTGTCTCGGTGGAGTAGTTCTTCAGGCGCTCCTTGATGATCGATTTGAGGAGGCGATGGCCCTCGCATCACGCCTGCAGGAGATCTTTGGGCGCGACAATCTTTTCATCGAGATGCAAGATCACGGTCTTGCGGAACAACGTCGCACAAACCCAAAGCTGCTGGAGATAGCGAAGCGCATCGGTGCACCGGTAGTCGCGACGAACGACAGTCACTACTGCCAGCGCGGCGATGCCATCGCCCATGATGCCCTCCTCTGTGTGCAGACCGGAGCGATGATCGATGATCCAAAGCGGTTCAAGTTTGAGGGCGAGGAGCACTATTTAAAGACCGCTGCCGAGATGCGCGACCTCTTCTCAGAGGTACCTGAAGCCTGTGACAACACGCTGTGGATCGCTGAACGTGCAAAGGTCGAGATTGCACTCGGCAACCCAACGCTTCCGCAGTTTCCCGTACCCACCGAGTTTGCCAGTACGAACTATGAGGATGCGGCTGCGCGGTACCTGCGGCACCTCAGCTACGAGGGAGCGTCACGCCGATACGGCGACCACCTCACCGCTAATGTGACTGAGCGTCTCGACTACGAACTTGGCGTCATCGAGAGCATGGGTTTTCCCGCATATTTTCTTGTGGTTTGGGATCTCATCGATCACGCCAGACGTTCAAATATCCGAGTCGGCCCCGGCCGTGGGTCGGCCGCAGGATCTCTCGTCGCGTACTGCCTCGGAATCGTCGATATCGATCCCCTTCGCTATGACCTTATCTTTGAGCGGTTCTTGAACCCGGGCCGCAAGCAGATGCCGGACATCGATATGGACTTTGATGAGCGTTATCGCTCCGAGATGATCCGTTACGCCTCGGAACGCTATGGCTGGGATCACGTCGCGCAGATCGTGACCTTCTCCACCATCAAGGCCCGAGCTGCAGTCCGTGATGCCGCTCGGGTTCTCGGTCTCCCCTATGCGGTGGGTGATCGCGTTGCAAAGGCGATGCCTCCGCTGGTGATGGGTCGCGACACTGACCTGCACGACTGCTTCGAGAAGAACCCGAAGAATCCGGATGGTTACGCAGCAGCACAGTCACTTCGGGAGATGTACGAAAGCGATCCGGAGGCGCGCAAGGCGATCGATGTCGCTCGCGGACTCGAGGGTCTGCGTCGCCAGGACGGAATTCATGCTGCGGCGGTTGTCATTACCCATGAGCCGCTCACCGAGTATCTGCCGATCCAACGTAAGCCAGGGCCAGATGGCGATATCTCTAGCTCTCCTATCGTCACGCAGTACGAGATGCACGGTGTGGAGGAGCTCGGACTATTGAAGATGGACTTTCTCGGACTGCGCAACCTCTCGGTAATTGAGACAGCGCTCGATCTGATCGAAGGGTCGCGTGGTTTCCGTCCCGATATCGACAATGTGGCGCTCGATGACCAAAAGACCTTTGAGCTCTTGCGCCGGGGAGATTCGATCGGCGTCTTTCAGCTCGAAGGCGGACCCATGCGCGCACTTATGCGCTCGCTCGCGCCGACATCGTTCGATGATGTTGCTGCGCTCGTTGCGCTCTATCGACCGGGACCGATGGCCTCGAACATGCATCGTGATTATGCGGATCGGAAAAACGGTCGAAAGCCCGTGACCTATGCGCATGAGGATCTTGAACCGATCCTGAAGGACACCTATGGTCTCATGATCTATCAGGAGTCGGTGATGCGCGTCGCGCAGAAGTTTGCCGGCTACACGATGGCACAGGCCGATGAGTTGCGTAAAGCCTGCGGGAAGAAGTTGCCCGAGCTCATTGCCAAAGAGCGTGAGCGATTTATCTCTGGCTGTATTGAGCAGGGCTATGGCGAGAAACTTGGCACAGATCTCTTTGACATCATCGAGCCATTTGCTGATTACGCCTTTAATAAATCGCACTCCTATGGCTACGGACTCGTCGCTTACCAGACTGCGTGGCTGAAGGCGAACTATCCAGTGGAGTACCTCGCGGCGTTGATGTCTTCAGTTAAGGATGACAAAGACAAGATGGCGATCTACCTCTCGGAGTGTCGCAGACTCGGCGTTGAGGTACTCGTGCCCGATGTCAACGTCTCGATGGTGAATTTTGCACCCCGTCCCAGCGCCGATGGCACCGCACCAAATGCGATCGTCTTTGGTCTCTCTGCGGTGCGAAATGTCGGGGAGGGATTGGTCAGTTTGATCGTGAAAGAGCGCGAGGCGAATGGTCCCTATCTCGATTTTCATGACTTTTGTTGTCGCGTCGATCCGATGGTTTTAAACAAGCGGTCGATCGAATCCATGGTTAAGGCGGGAGCATTTGATGCAGTTGGCCACCAGCGCAAGGGGCTCACGCTCGTCGCGGAGGAGTTAATCGATCACGTGTTGAGCCTGCGACGCGACTACGACCAGGGAATCTCGACCCTCTTCTCTCTCCTTGAAGAGCCCACCTCGACCGGTGCTGCGAACTTTGAGGAGGCGCGTCGATCGATTCCCGAATTGGAGTTTGATAAGGCCGAGCGACTTGCCTTTGAGAAGGAGATGCTCGGTCTCTACATCAGCGATCACCCGCTTATGGGGCGCGAATCTGCACTTCGTCGTCATACCGACACCACTATCCGTGGCCTTATTGAAGAGGGTGCACCGGGCATGGGCGCTCCCGGCGAGTTTGTCGGCGCACGGCGCGTGGGAGGCGTGATTACGAACCTCTCGCGCCGCTATACCAAGCGGGGCGAGCTAATGGCGACCTTCGTACTTGAGGATCTCGAAGCCGCGATTGAGGTCTTTGTCTTTCCAAAGACGATGACCGATTACGGGATGCGTCTTGAAGACGATGCAATCGTGACGGTTCGGGGACGTATCGATTCGCGCGAGGAGCAGGTCAAACTCGTCGCAATGGAGATCGTTCGACCCGAGCTGCCCGAGGAGGGCCAGACACTGCCGATTGAGGTCGCCGTGCCGGTCGGTGCACTGACGGAGCATCTTGTCGCCCAACTGAAGGAGCTGGTCTCTGACCACCCCGGCGAGTGTCCGGTCCATCTCCGCCTTGGCGAGAAGGTGATCCGACTTCCCGCAGAGTTCAACGTGGACCTTCGCGGGGGATTTGTCGGCGCCTGCAAGGAGCTCTTCGGTGCCTCTTCGGTGAGCGCATAGCCCTCTTGGCTGTGTGCAACCATTTGCGAACCAGCTCACCGAGGTATTTAGGGGCTCGAAATTGCCTCTAGAATGGCTTCCACGCTGCGACGGTCAGGTCGCCTCCCGATTTTGGCCCGTTGGCCTTCGGGCATGACTTGGCCCCTTGCAAGCCGCCATGTGGTGGCGAGTACGTGAGCGACAGGCAAGGAAGGGAAGAACGCTGGTATGGACGCAACAACGATCGATTGCGCGAACCTCTCGGATTCTGACATCGAAAAGATGGCGGACCTGTGTGCTCAGCAGGGCAATAGTTTTGATATTGGCTTTCTCTCCAAGCAGCGCGAGATCAAAATCAAGGACTCCTCGCGACTCTGGGTTCTTTGCACACGCGCCTATGAGGGCGACAAGCTTCGCGGCTTCGCCTGGTGCTCTCTCCGTCGCGTCGGCGGCGTGCCGAGCATGTTGATCGGACCGGCAGCGTTTGTACAGACGGCAGCAGCTGAGCAGGCCTTGAAGGCCGTTATGCGTGAGCTCTTTCACCGTGCAGTCCTTGCCTTTCCCGATGAGGACGTGCTCGTGGGTACCCGTCTAAAGGAGTCCTCCGGATACCGTGCATTCAAGGGACTCTCGGAGATCGTCCCCTTTCCGGAGAAGAAGGTCTCTGGCGAGGAGCGCGCCTGGGGCCGTCGCCTTGCGAAGGAGTTCCTCGCGGATGGCCGTCTTGACGACCGCACCTTTATCTTGAAGGGCGACGGCGAGCCGATTCCGTTCCTCGACTTTTCGCCGAAGAAGGCGATCGTGCAACCAGCGGAGGTTGGTGCGCAGTTCAAGGGCGTAACTGCCAAGCGCCATGATGCACTCGTCGTCTTTGGCTGGGCCATGGCAGAGGATCTTGCGGGAGCAAAACTACCTAAGTAGCCAGCAGCTT
Organism: uncultured Acidimicrobiaceae bacterium; assembly: GCA_903845085.1. Taxonomy (GTDB): domain Bacteria; phylum Actinomycetota; class Acidimicrobiia; order Acidimicrobiales; family Bog-793; genus CAIVND01. The sequence goes on along the minus strand of CAIMWD010000011.1, from coordinate 15,304 downwards.
GCATACCATCGCCAACGAATTGGCGCAGAGTTGCACCCACCATTCCCATCAACGCAACCTGCGGAGATGGGCCCTATCTGCCGAGCAGAGCGATGACGACCTTGCGGACATATCCGTCCTCGACGGGCGTCAATGCGATAAGCGCATAACGGGGTCGGAATCCGAGCGCTCGGCGAAGAGTCTCTCGCGAGAGCGCCGTTCCCATTTGGCCTCGAGCAGCGGCCCGAGCGCGGAGATCGTGTACCTGCGTTCTCTGGTCGAGTTTTGCCCACCGATAGGAGAGGGTGACCTCTCCCTCCTCATCACTGACCAGCGTGGTGCTCTTGGGATGAAGCGCAATGAGCATCAGCGAGGCACCCCTTGGTGGTAATGCCACGTACGAGATCGAGGCAGCGCGGCTCCCGAGGATCAGCGACCCTGGGTTTTCACTGAATACGATGCGTCGCAGTAGTCGGCGCAACTGACGGGGGCGGAGGGCACCGAGGAGGCGGGGGCGATCGGCAACCGAGAGGAGCTCAGGGCGTCCAGGATCTGCGGCGAGCTCCTCGCCGAGGGTGAAGGCGAGAAGGTGCGGCGAGCGACGGCGTTGGACGCGGTCCTCCTCCTCTGCATCTCGCGGCATGAGTGCGCGGACGAGCGAACCAGAGGGGAGCGCGATACCAAACAGTTCGTCGCCATCGTGACCGAGCACCACCATCCGGATCGTTGCACCGGGGCGTGCGTCAAGAGCACTCCCTAGAGTTACGCGCCAATCGATTCGCGCGGAGCGTGCGCGACGTGGGCGGCTACTTTTACCTCCGCTCATCGCGACAGCACAAGATCGATCTCTGACCCGAGAGATGCCGCGTCCGCGACGGGAAGTCGGCAGCTTCCGTGAAGGCACAGATAGACCTTGGCCTCGTTGCGATCGAGGAAGAGGGGACTATCGGTGGCCTCTCCCCAGGCGAGGACCGCGTCAGGGAGATAGCGCTGTCGAATAACCGGAAGCAGCGGTTCAGCGCCCGGACCGACGACGATCTCGATGGCTCCCTCGTCCACTAGGGCGGCAGCACCGACGAGGTGGGCGAAGGCGATCGGCGATGCATTGAGACCAGTAGTCGCTGCATCGATCGTCGCCGCAGCACGGTCACGGAACGCCCGATCACCGGTGAGCGCACCGAGACGAGCGAGTGCACTTGCGCAGATCGAGCCAGCGGCAGGCGTCACGCCGTCGTAGCTGTCGATGGGGCGCAAAATGAGCCCCTCCTCATCACTCCCGTTGAGATACCACCCGCCGCCCTCGGCGCCAAAGAGCGTGACCATCGCAGTAGCGAACTCCTTTGCACGGGTGAGGTAGGAGGACCTGCCCGTCAGTTCATTCAATCGGGTGAAGAGGTCGACGGTCCATGCGTAGTCGGTCGCCATCGCGAGATGCTGTGCCCTTCCCTCTCGCCATGAGCGAAGTAGCCGACCATCCGAGCGCACCATCTCGCGGTCGATGAATGCAGCGATCTCCTCCGCGGCCGACTGCCAGTTGATGTTCTCGGTTACGGCGGCGGCCTCGCAGAGCATCGAGGCGAACATCGCGTTCCATTCGGTGAGTACCTTTTCGTCGCGTGCCGGTCGGACGCGCTCGCTTCGCACCGCGAGGAGACGTGATCGCTGCGCTTCAACCTCGAGCGGTCGTGCGAGTGGTGCGCGGAGTGGCCTCGTAAGAATCGAGCGGCCACCCTCGAAGTTGGGCGGATTGAGTTCGCCGTACCAGGCAAAGATTGTCGCTGCACCTTCCTCTCCGAGCGCCGCGATGATCTCTGCACGCGTCCAGGTGTAGAAGAGGCCCTCCTCTCCCTCGGAGTCTGCATCCTCTGCGCTGTAGAGCCCGCCGCTCGGTGCACGGAGATCGCGCAGCACATATTCGATGGTCTCGTGGGCGACTTGGTACCAGCGTTGGTCACCAGTGGCGACTCCTGCGTGCAGGTAGAGCCGCGCGAGCGTCGCTTGGTCGTACAGCATCTTCTCGAAGTGAGGGACGAGCCAACGTCGATCGACGCTGTAGCTCGCAAAACCGCCGCCGAGATGGTCATAGCTTCCCCCGGCAGCCATCGCGGCGAGCGAGGTCTCGATCATCGGTAACACGCGGTCATCTCCACGAAGTTGTGCGCGAAGGAGGAGTTCAAGCATCGGACCCTGAGGAAATTTCGGGGCGGTCCCGACGCCTCCAAACTCTGGATCGAACATCTCGGTAAAGCGGGTGACCGCAGTGGCAATGAGTTGGGCAACGTGCGGGCGCGTTGCACCCTCAGCATCGGGGGGAGCGAGTCGCTGAGTTACCGCATCGGTGAGTTCGTCCGCTTGACCTAGGAGGGTTTCATGCTCGGTTGACCATGCATTCGTTATCGCCTCTAGGAGTCCGGAGAATGAGGGGCGTGGAGGGCGGGCGGTCGGAGGGAAGTAGGTACCGCCAAAGAATGGTCGTCCCGCCGGGGTGGTAAAGACGCTGAGCGGCCACCCGCCCTGCTGCCCGAGCGCATGCACTGCCTCCATGTAGATCGCATCGATATCCGGGCGCTCCTCACGGTCGACCTTGATCGCGACGAAGTGTGCGTTGAGATATGCGGCGATCGAAGGGTCCTCAAATGACTCGTGCGCCATGACATGACACCAGTGGCAGGCGGAGTAGCCGATCGAGATAAAGACCGGCAGACCGAGCTCCTCTGCGCGAGCAAAGGCATCATCATCGAAGGTGTACCAATCGACGGGATTGTCGGCGTGCTGTTGCAGATATGGCGAGCCAATCGCGTCGCCAAGGTCACGGAGTCGGGGCATGGATCGATGCTACGGCGTGATCGTGAAGCGCTCGACATCGGCACGTGACGGCGGCAGGCTATTGCCGCACGTGACGAGGGCTCCTAGTTCGTTGCGAGCGGGTGCTCTGGGTCTTCGGCAAGCTCGCGCAGCGCTCGCCGATTGAGTTTTCCTATTGCGGTACGTGGCAATGATGTGACAGTTCGGTATCCGCGCAGCTGTGCCCACGGTCCGATTGCGTCGCGCAGTAGCTCATTCATCTGCCCCAAATTTGGAGGTCCGCCATCTGTGGTGACAACGAGCGCCACCACGCGCTCACCCCATTCGGGATCGGGAAGGCCTACAACCGCAAGTTCATACACTCCCTCACTCTCCGCGAGAAGCCGTTCGACGGCGACCGGCCATACGTTTTCACCACCGGTGATAATGAGCTCTCCCTCGCGACCAAAGACCTCGAGTCTTCCGCACTCGTTGGTTCTTCCGATATCTCCGGTGCGAAAAAAGCCATCTGCGGTGCGTGGGTCGCTGCCATCGCGGTAGCAGCGAAGGAGCATGGGACAGCGAAGTTCGATCTCGCCAGATGCGCTGAAGCGCAGCTCGACCCCCTCCAGCGGAAGGCCGTTGTAGATCACGCCGCTCCCTGTCTCGGTCATTCCGTAGGTCGTGACGACGTTCTCGGGCAGGTCGGGTGGCATCGCCGAGCCACCAAGGAGGATTCGGCGAAAGCGCGCGGAATGCTCCTCACCCAATCGGGCAAGGGTAGTGGGCACCAGGGAGGTGAGCGTGGCACCCTCCTCAAGTGCGCGCACGTAGGCGAGGTGGTCAAAGTTTGGCTGGAGTGTCAGGGGGGTGTCGGTGAGGATTGCACGCAAAACGATCGAAAGCCCGCCGACGTGGTTGAGAGGCAGCGCTCCCAGCCAGTGATCCGTTGCTGCGTTGACGTGGAGTGCACCGCTCGTTGCAAGAGCGGAGGCACGGACCGCATCGTCGGTGAGGATCACACCCTTTGGCTCGCCCGTTGTACCGGAGGTGGCCACCACGACGAGATCGCCCTCCTCGACGGTCCGTCCCTCCGCAAGCGTGTGTCGTTCACCGTTTGCATCGATCAGATGTGTCGGAGCGATAACGCGGAGCAGCCGATCCCGGGCGGTCCCGTGAAGGCGTTGATCGAGCGGGGCGATCGCCTCGCCAGCGGCAAGGCAGCGACGCGTGGCCTCTAAGAATTCGGGGCCACCGGGTAGGTCGAGGGCAACGAGGTGTCGCACGAGGGGTAGCCTACAGGCCGAGATGTCGACCACCCCAGAGCTACCGAACTACGCGAACCTCGGCGACTACCGCGACATCCGCTACGAAGTGGCGGAGGGGATCGCGAAGATCACAATCTGCCGTCCCGAGGTGCGAAATGCCTTCCGCCCACAGACCATCGTTGAGCTGATCCATGCCTTTGACGCCGCACGCGACAACCCTGCGGTCGGCGTCATCGTTCTCACCGGCGAGGGTCCGCTCGCCTTCTGTTCAGGCGGCGACCAGAGGATCCGGGGCGATGACGGTTACATCGGAGACGATGCACTCGCACAACACGGCATCGGTCGGTTGAATGTGCTCGATCTCCAGATGCAGATCCGCCGTCTTCCAAAGCCGGTCATCGCCATGGTCGCTGGTTATGCCATCGGTGGTGGCCACGTTCTCCACCTCGTCTGTGATCTCACTATCGCTGCCGAGAACGCTCGATTTGGGCAGACCGGTCCGCGCGTTGGAAGCTTTGATGCCGGCTACGGAGCCAGTCTTTTGGCAAAGACTATCGGCGTGAAGCGTGCGAAGGAGATCTGGTTCCTCTGTCGCCAATACGACGCACAACAGGCACTCGACTGGGGGCTGGTGAACACTGTTGTGCCACTCGATGACCTTGAGGCAGAGACGGTCCGCTGGTGTCGCGAGATGCTGGCGCTCTCGCCCCTTGCGCTTCGCATGCTCAAGGCAGGATTTAATGCGGCCGAGGATGGACTTGCCGGTATCCAGCAGCTCGCTGGTGATGCCACCATGCTCTTCTATATGAGCGAGGAGGGTCAGGAGGGACGCAACGCCTTCGTGGAAAAGCGTCAACCCGATTTCTCCCGCTTCCCCAAGCGTCCCTAGGAGCTCCTTGGCCACGCCCTCTCAGTGGATCGCCGGGACACGTCCGCGTACTCTGCCGGCTGCGCTCGTACCAGTGGCCGTCGCCCTCGCGATCGCGCATGCGACGGGGACCGTCCACCTGCTCCGTCTCGTGCTCACTCTCTTGGTATCGCTGCTGATTCAGATCGGAACCAATTTTGCGAACGACTACTCCGATGGAGTGCGCGGGACCGATGAGGAGCGCGCGGGACCACAACGTCTTGTGGGTGGTCGTCTGGCCTCTCCCCGGAGCGTTCTTAGTGCCGCGCTCGGCTGTTTTTTGCTCGCGGCGGTGCTCGGTCTTGTTGCGGCGCTCTTGAGCTCTCTGTGGGTTCTTCTAGTCGGCGCCGCCGCGATCGCCGCCGGTTGGTTTTATACAGGTGGCCGGCACCCCTATGGCTATTTCGGCTACGGAGAGCTCTTCGTCTTTGTTTTTTTCGGACCCGTCTCGGTACTGGGCTCTACCTACGTGATCTCTGGCTCGCTACCGGCGCTCGCCTCGCTCGCCGCGATCCCCGTTGGGCTGCTGACGGTTGCACTACTCGTGGTGAACAACCTGCGCGATATTCCCACCGATTTAGCGAGTGGAAAGCGAACGCTCGCGGTCAAGATCGGCGACACCGCCACACGGTCGCTCTACCTCGCGCTCGTCGCTGTCTCGTTTCTCATGCTCCTACCCATCGCGCGGTGGCGTCACTTCGCACTCCTCGCACTCCTCGCGCTGCCACTTGCCCGCGGCCCGATTCGCGCGATTCGCACAAACGCTAGTGGACGTGGGCTCATCCCCGCACTTGCGGGAACGGGAACACTGCTCCTTGGCACGGGCGCGCTACTTGCACTCGGTATCGCGATCTAACGCAAAAGTTACGGCGAAATCGCCACGCTGATCTCATCGAGTACCCGCACGAGTGCCTCAGGAGCTTCAAAGGGAAGTGCATGGCCGACGCCTTCGATGATGTGGGCTTGGGCGCCTGTACCCATTGCGGTGGCCATCTCCTTGGCGATCGTCGCATAGCGCTCATCGAGTGCACCCGCAAGGCAGCGAACTGGCATCGTGCACGCGGCAAGGTTCTCAAAGAGCGGTCGCATGGAACCGAGGCCGGCACTCCGTAAGGAGTGGGCGAGGCCAGAGAGGGTATTTTGCCCTCGTGATTCCCGGTCACTCATATGTTCGTCGAGGTGGGAGAACAGCGGAAGCGCCAGCCACTCATCGAGGAATTGATTGAGGGTGAGCTCTGACGCACTGCCATCGCGGGGACTGAGGCGCTCGGCGAGGCGTTCATCAGCCTGGCGGCGGTGCGCTCTCTCTGTTGAATCTGCGATACCGGGAGAGGTGCTGACGACCACGAGGGCGTGCACCAGCGAGGGCGACTGGCAGGCCAAGGTCAATGCAACACGACCACCAAGTGAGTAGCCACAGTAGATCGCTTGACCGCCAACCGCACCAACGAGCGCAGCGGTGGTGTCGAGATCTGGTGCTCGATTCACGTCAGAGCCACGATGGCCGGGGAGGTCGACGGTGATGATCTCGAAGCGGTCGCTCAGCTGTGTCACGATCGGTTCCCAAGAGAGTGCACTCTGAGTGAAGCCATGGATGAGCACAAGGCGAGGTGCGCCGGGTGTTCCTCGCTCCTCGTGGGAGAGGCCCTCTCCCACGGTCCCTGTAGGGTCAGTAGATTGCATGATCTATGACGCTACCTGTCCGCTCGATTCAGGCGGAGTTCTCCGCAACGCTCGTCGATGAGTGGTCACGAGCCGGCGTACGCCACTGCGTAATCTCACCTGGCTCTCGCTCGAGCGCAATGGCCATCGCGCTGCTCGCCAATACTCGGATGCAGACACACCTGCGACTCGATGAGCGATCCGGCGCCTTTTTTGCACTGGGTCTTGCGCTGTCGACGCGAGAGCCGGTTCTCATCGTGACGACAAGCGGTACTGCAACGACAGAGCTCCATGCCGCCGTCGTGGAGGCCGATCAGGCGCGCGTGCCACTCGTGGTCGTGACGGCAGATCGACCGGTGGAGTTACACCACGTGGGTGCACCGCAGACGATCGACCAATCCACGCTCTTTGGCGGCTCGCTCCGTTTTCACCTCGACCTGCCCGTCGCCGAGGAGGCCACTCGGCGACACTGGCGATCCTTTGCCTCACGCCTCGTCGCAGAGGCGGTCGCGGGCGGCCGAGGGCCGGGGCCGGTGCACTGCAACCTCGCCTTTCGTGAGCCAATGGTGGGTGCAGTGGTTGCACTCCCAAAGGGCCGCGATTTTGGAAGACCCTGGCATGAGGCGGTACGTGAGGTCGCGGTCTCTGCTGCAGTACTCGATCGTTTCCTCGACGAGATCGAGGGGATCTCTCGCGGGGTTGTGATCGCAGGAGGAACACCGCTCGATGAGTACGAGGGAATTCTTGCCTTTGCAGGTGCACGCGGATGGCCGGTGCTCGCCGACGCTCGAGCGATACCGCGCCGCGAGGAGGCGACGCTCATTGCGCACGCGGATCAGTTTCTCCGAGACACTGCAACCGTCGATCGCCTTGAGCCCGAGGTCATCGTGCACCTTGGTTCTCCACATGCCTCCAAGACACTGATGGGGTGGAACGAGCGATGGGCGGAGCGCGGAATACCGCACCTGTTCGTTGACCCCTTCGGCACCTATGAGGATCCGGAGCGCTACGGCGAACTCTTTCTTGCCGCGGAGCCAAATGCACTGCTTGCGCTCTCTGCGGCGGTGGACACCGGAGTGAACTGTGAGGAGAGCTGGCTGCAACGTTGGCGCGAGTGTGACGCAAAGACCGCGATCGTGCTTGAACAGATCCTCGATGCCGGTGTGCTCTGTGAGCCGGCGATCGCACGCGAGGTGCATCGAGCGCTGACCGATGATGACACCCTCTTCTGCTCCTCGTCGATGCCGATCCGCGATGTGGAGTGGTTCGCAGCTGCGCGAGATGACGCGCCCCGCGTGTTGGCCAACCGTGGTGCCAATGGAATCGATGGCGTTGTCTCCTCGATCCTTGGGGTCGCCGCTGACACACACGGCCGCACCATTGGACTTATCGGAGATCTCGCCCTGCTGCATGACCTCTCCGGCTTTGTCTGGGGAAGTACCGAGGTCGTACCGAACGCCACCCTCGTGCTCATCGATAATGCTGGTGGTGGCATCTTCTCCTTCCTTAGCTATCCGGGACTCGTCGACCGTCTACTCTTCGAGCGCGGGTTCGCGACGCCGCAGCGCGCCGACCTGCCGGCACTGCTCCGGGGTTTTGGCGTTGGCGTCATCGTCGTCGAGTCACTCGCTGGTCTCCACGATGCCCTCGTGGAGACGTCGTCGGCGTCGGGGATTCACGTAATCGTCGCACGAACGGATCGCGAGGCGAATGTAGAGATCCACCGCGCGATCGCTGCCGCCGTAGCTGACGCAATCGCGGTCAACTAACGGAGCCGGTTCACCCTCCACTGCCGTTCGCGCAAGCGCGAGCGTGATACCCCACGAGCATGCGCCGGGTCCGTTAGAGCGTGATGACCCCAACAGGGCGGGGAGTGAGCAGAACCGGCTCGGTACGTTCCCGTACCTCTTCGATGGTCACGCCCGCTGCAACCTCATCGAGGATGAGACCCTCGGGGGCGACGGATATTACGCAGAGTTCGGTAATTATCTTGTTGACGACCCGAGCACCAGTGAGGGGAAGCGCACAGCTCCGGACGATCTTGAAGCCGCCATCACGCGTGTTGTGCTCCATCATGATGATGACGCGCTTTGCACCATGCACGAGATCCATCGCCCCGCCCATGCCCTTGATCATCTTTCCGGGCACGACCCAGTTCGCGAGATCTCCCTGCTCGCTGACCTCCATCGCCCCGAGCACGGCGCAGTCGATGTGACCGCCGCGGATCATGCCAAAACTCAGCGACGAGTCAAAGAAGGCGGCTCCCCTTTGGAGTGTGACCGTCTCCTTCCCCGCATTAATGAGGTCAGGATCCTCCGCGCCGGCGATGGGGTAGGGGCCAACGCCAAGGATGCCATTCTCTGATTGCAGCATCACCGTGATCGCCGGATCGACGTAGTTCGGGATGAGCGTTGGGAGCCCGATACCGAGATTGACGTACTCGCCGTCGCGGAGCTCTTGCGCGCAACGCTGAGCGATACCCTCTCTGGAAAGTGCCATCAGTGCGCACTCCCAGAGGTGGTCGAGAGCGTGAGCTTCTCGATCGGCTTCTCGGTGCCAGGTGGTACCGGTACCACCTGATTGACAAAGACTCCGGGCAGATGAATGCGATCGGGGTCAAGCGAACCAGCGGGGACGATTGACTCCGCCTCAACGATCGTGATCCGCCCGGCCATCGCACAGAGAGGGTTGAAGTTACGTGCGCTCTCGTGAAAGATCGCATTTCCTACCTCGTCGGCGATGTAGGCACGCACCAATGCGAAATCGGTCGTAATCGACTCCTCCAGAACATATCGGCGGCCCTGAAATTCGCGTTGCTCCTTTGGCACAGAGGCCCGTGCAACTGAGCCATCACTCCCATACCGCAGAGGAAGTCCACCATCGGCGACCATGGTGCCCACACCGGCAAGTGTGTAAAAGGCAGGAATACCGCAACCACCCGCGCGCATGCGCTCTGCCAGCGAGCCCTGGGGGGTTAGTTCAACCTCGAGCTCTCCCGCCAGGTATTGACGGGCGAACTCCTCGTTTTCACCGACATAGGAGGCCACGACCCGACCGATCCGATGTGCACTCAGAAGGCGACCAAGTCCAAAGGACTCGGTGCCACAGTTATTTGTCACCACGGTGAGGTCCATGGCTGACGTCGCCATCAACGCATCGATAAGGACCGTAGGAATGCCACACATCCCAAATCCACCGACGGCAAGTGAGGCGCCGTCGCTGATCGCCGCTACCGCCTCGCTGGCAGAAGACACCACTTTGTGCATGAGACCCCCCTCTTGGTGAACATCTTGACGATAGAGGCTTGGAGGGGATCGTTCATCGGGCGGTGGAAATCTTGCTCGCCGGTGTATTTGGATCTCCCCAACGGTCCACTCAGTAGTGCAGTAGCTCGCGGATCGCACTTTCGATCTCCTCGGTCTGAGGAAGGACTGCTCGCTCGAGCGTCGGCTCGTAGGCAACATGTGTATCGATCGCGCAGAGACGCCGCACCGGAGCATCGAGTTGTTCGAAGGCCTCCTCGGCGATGACCGCAGCGATCTCTGCACCAAATCCACAGGTAATGACGTCCTCGTGGACGATGAGGGCACGTCCCGTTCGCGCCACCGAATCCAACACAAGCTCGCGATCCCACGGGATGATCGTGCGCAGATCGATAATCTCAATCGAGGAGCCCTCACCCTCAAGTCGGCGCGCCGCCTGACGAGATTTCTCGACCATCGCGCCATAGGTCACGATGGTGAGATCGGTTCCGCCCGTAACGATGGCTCCCTTACCGAAGGGAATCAGGTAGTCATTTGGTGGATAGGGATCCTCGGTGTATCGCTGGCGGAGGAGGTGTTTGTGCTCAAGGAAGAGGATCGGGTCCTCCGCACGTAACGCAGTTCGCAGCAGTCCTGCCGCATCGCGCGCCCGCGAGGGGAAGGCGATGGTGAGGCCAGGGACATGAGCAAAGATCGACTCGCCCGACTGTGAGTGCCAGATCGCTCCTCCGGTAAGGTAACCGCCGATCGGTACGCGCAGCACCATGGGGCAGGAGAAGTGCCCATTCGACCGCCAGCGCACCGTCGCTGCCTGGGACTTGATCTGTTGCATCGCCGTCCAGATGTAATCAAAAAACTGGATCTCTGGAACTGGATGTAGCCCCCGCATACCCATTCCAACTGCGCGCCCGACGATATTCGCCTCGCTGAGTGGCGTGTTGAAGACGCGGTCGCTCCCGTGGTTGCGCTGGAGTCCTGAGGTGGTTCCAAAGACGCCACCCTTTCCCGGCAGTATCTCGAGAAAACGCTCGCGTCCGTCCGCCACGTCCTCGCCAAAGACTCTGATCCTGGGATCGCGCTCGAGCTCCGCGTCGAGGGTGCGACGGATCGCCTCACCCATCGCTACGACGTCGCCCTTGCCATCGAGCATGCCGAGATCCTCCACCACGACCGGGAGATCGACGACGTGATCGGCGATGGTCGCAGGGTCTGGCCGCGGTGACTCGAGGGCCTCCTGGGCCGCATTCGCCACGAGATTGAAGACCTCGGTGCGCATCTCCTCGAGCTCGTGATCACTGAGGAGTCCGGCCGCGACCAGCGCCTCGGCGAATCGGTTGATCGGATCGGCCTCTCGCTCGGCGACGATCTCATCGGGGGTCAGATAGCGCGTCTGGGTATCAGCGCTGGTGTGTGCGTAGGGTCGCGTTACCTTCGCCTGCACGAGCACCGGTCCCACTCCCGCACGGAGATCGGGCATGAGGCGCTCAAAGGCGCTTCGACAGGCGAAGTAGTCGCCACCATCGAGGTTGATCACGCGGAGGTTTGGCCAGTCGGCGAGCAGCTCGCTCACCGGTGCGACAGTCTGTTCCTCACTGGGGACCGAGATAGCCCAGCCGTTGTCCTCGATAAGGAAGAGAACCGGCAGCTGCATCAACGTCGCCGCGTTGATCGCCTCCCAAAACTCTCCCTGGGAGCAGGCGCCGTCTCCCTGTGAGACAAAGGTGACCTCATCGACGTGGAAGCCGGTCGGGGCAATCTCTGGATGATGCGCGAAATAACGTGTCGCCTCCGCACAGCCAACCGCAGGAATGCACTGACTTCCCGTTGCCGACGAGACGGTCATGACGTGACTGTTGGGGAACCCCCAATGTGAGGGCATCTGGCGCCCGCCCGAAGAGGGGTCGCTCGCTGAACCCACGGAGGCGAGAAAGACCTCAGTCGGTGTCTCGCCGAGGCCGAGCATCAACGCCTGATCTCGGTAGTAGGGAAAGAACCAGTCGTAGTTGACCCGCATTGTCCGTGCAACCGCGAGGAGCAGTGCCTCATGTCCTGCGCCAGAGACCTGGAAGTAGACTTTGTTCTGCTTTTGCAGAGAGATCTCGCGATCGTTAATCGCACGGGAGATGAGTGCGCACCGTAGATCAGCGAGTAGCTGATCCGTGGGCCATGGCCAGTTCGCGATCTCCGGTGCTGGCGAGTAAGTGATGACGCTCGGCGCCACCTCAATGACCTGACCCCGCTCGTTTCGGCTCTCCACGTCGACGGCAACTCCTCTTCGAAGCTCCGAATTCGCCATCGCTTTGACGTCCTCGAAGTACCAAGTATCCGTCGGGACCCACACATCGGATCCCTTGTTGCCAGTTTAGATGGGTGACGCCGAGCGAGTCTCGCTTCCAGCGCTTGGGCACATCCACATGCGTACGCCATGGCACCACGACCACGCTGTGACACGATGAGAGGATGCCAACGCTCAGTGAGGACCTCGTTTTCCGAGGTCTCATCCATCAGGTCAGTGACGAGGCGTTGCTCGCAGCGCTTGATGCGGGTGGGCTGAGTGTCTATATCGGCTTTGACCCGACCGCACCATCACTCCATATCGGCAACCTCTTGCAGCTGTGCAATCTGCGCCGGCTTCAGCTGGCGGGTCATCGGCCCATTGTGGTTGCCGGCGGGGCGACGGGGATGATCGGTGATCCCGGAGGCAAGAGTGAGGAGCGTCAGCTCCTCACGACCGAGCGTGTCGCGGAGAACCTCGCTGGCATCCGCCCCCAACTCGCACGCTTTCTCGACCTCTCCGAGGCGGCAGGGACATCGCGAGCACTCCTTCTCGACAACGCCGATTGGATCGCTCCGGTGGGTTTCGTCGATTTTCTCCGCGATGTGGGTAAGTACTTCACGGTGAATCAGATGGTGGCCAAAGATTCGGTGCGCTCACGCTTTGAGCGTCCCGATCAGGGAATCTCCTACACCGAGTTCAGCTACATGCTGTTGCAGGCCTTTGACTTTCTCCACCTGTTCGACACCCTTGGATGCACCCTCCAGATGGGTGCGAGTGACCAATGGGGCAACATCACGATGGGGATCGAACTCATCCGACGAGCGCGCGGCGCACAGGCGTTTGCACTTACCTCGCCACTTGTGCTCAAAGCCGATGGCACAAAGTTTGGCAAGAGTGAGAGCGGTGCGCTCTTCCTTGATGCGGCGGCGACAAGTCCCTTTGCGCTCTACCAATACTTCGTGCGTGCAGAGGATCAGATGGTCGGAACCTATCTTCGCTTTTTCACCTTTCTCTCGCATGAGGAGATCTTGGCGCTCGATGCCGAGACGGAGGCGCATCCCGAGCGCCGTGCGGCGCAGCGTCGCCTCGCCGCAGAGGTGGTGGACCTCGTGCATGGCATCGAGGAGCGCGAGCGCGTCGAGCGCGCCGCGGAGGCGCTCTACCACGAGTCGATTATGGAGCTTGATGCAGCGACGCTCCGCATGGTGTTGGAGGATGCGCCACTCTCTCAGGTCTCGCGCCGTGCACTGCTCGCCGGTGAGGTCGACCTCGTGGAGTTGCTCGTTTCGACCGGTCTCGTGAAATCGAGAAGCAATGCGCGCCAGACCATCGCTCAGGGCGGTGCCTACGTGAACAATCGTAGGATCGAGGAGGGTGCTACGACGGTGGAGGTCCAGCAGCTGATCGCCGACCGGTACCTCTTGATTCGCCGCGGGCGACGTGAGCTCCACTTGGTTGAGGCGATCGATGAGACGATGCCCGCGTGAGAATCCGTCGTGGTCATCTACTTGTGATGCTCTCACTTGTTGCGATCGTTGCCGGTGGCTGCGGCGGCGCGCCTGCATCCATGCGCACCCGTGTCCTCTCCTGGGCTAATGCGCAGTCCTATGGCGCGATCGAACAGAATCTCAATGCCGATCTCGTAGATCTGCATAACGGAATAAAAGACCATGCGCTCACACAGTTGCACACGGCGTGTGAGGGCTTTAAATATGACCTTGGCAGCGCCTATCAGATCCTCCCTGCTCCCGATGCGACCGTGACCAATGACCTCAATGTCGCGATATCGCAGTACCTCGCCCCCGGGGCCACACTGTGCACGGGTGCAACATCAATCACCAGCCGGAGCTATCTGACCTTCCTGCACGACCTTGCGCTCGGCACTGCGGTCTATAACGCAGCGGGACGGATCCTCCACCATGATGGGGTCGCATAGATGAGCTCAGGAGAGGCGCGGGCGATCATCGGTCCCATTCCAGAGGGTCGTGACGCGCAGATCTACGACGCGCAGCGACGTCGTCTCCTTTGGAAGATGCCGAGCGGTCTCTATCTACTCGGGGCGATGTCGGAGGGGCGACGCAACCTCATGACGCTCAACTGGGCGATGCAGGTAGCGCAATCGCCGAAGCTGATTGGCGTCGCGGTAGAGTGCGACGCGGTGACGAACCAACTGATCGCTATCTCCGGGCTCTTCACGCTCTCGATCTTGCACCGAGATGATCGCGCGGTGGTCCGAAAGTTCGTGCGCCCTGCCGAAGACGACCGCACGACGATGACACTCTCGGGGATCGCCTACCGAGATGCGCCTACGACCGGTCTTCCGGTGCTCGCCTCAGCGATTGGGTATCTCGAATGCCGCGTCACGGAGCGACTCGATCTTGGCTCGCATACGCTTTATATCGGTGAGATCGTCGATCTCGATGGGTCGAACGAGGGCGAGGAGATGACGGTGCTCTCGATGGGCGATACGCGAATGAACTACGGCGGTTGATGATGGCCATGCGGGAGATTCCCGGCAGCTACGAGGAACACGTGGAGAGCGCTCGGTTCGTCACTGATGCGGTTGCACTCAACGAGCTTGTTGCGGAGCTCCTCGATGAGGAGCGCTATGGCATCGATACGGAATTTCATCGCGAGCGCACCTACTGGGCAAAGTTGGCACTGGTGCAGATCTCATGGTCGAACGGTATCGCCCTCGTCGATCCTCTCGCCGTCGATATCCGGCCATTCTCCCAAGTTCTTGAGGGTCCCGGTCTCGCGATCTTGCACGCTGCGGATCAGGACCTTGAGGTACTTGAACGCTCCTGTGGTGCGGTACCACAGCGTCTCTTTGAGACCCAGATCGCCGCGGGATTCCTCGGGTTTAGCTCTGCATCGTTGTTGAGTCTGGTTGAACGGATCCTCGGACGACGTCTTGAGAAGGGTGATCAGCTCACCGATTGGACGCGCCGTCCCTTGAGCGCAACGCAGCTGCGCTATGCCGCCTTTGATGTGGCGCATCTCCTTGATCTCCACGACGAGATCGATCGGCGCCTGCGCGAACGCGGCCGTCTCGAGTGGGCGATGCAGGAGTGCGCGCTTGCGCTCGACCGTCCGCATGAGCCCGGCATCCCCGAGGAGATGTGGTGGAAGCTGCGTCAGGCCAGACAATTTCGTAACGCGG
>CAIMWD010000010.1 GCA_903845085.1 uncultured Acidimicrobiaceae bacterium | reverse complement strand
GACCGGCTCGACGGCACCATAGACAAGTGAGCAACGACGGTGAGGGCACAGCTCAGCGAGGAGACCCAAGTTGCCCGACTGGTCACGATAGAGAACGAGATCCTCACCAAGGAGACGGACCTTCAAAAGTGCGCGATCCTCTAACTCTGCCTGTGCGGCAACAGGATGCCAGTAACGGCGAAGAAGTTCTCCGCCGGGCGTTCCTGGACCGACCTGAGTCAGGCGCTCGTTCATCTCTTTGGTCAGCATGTTCCCCCCTGGTACAACGCTGTGCGTGAGATTAGATCAACGCGGGTGACGTACGATCAAGATTGAGGCGAGTGTACTGCTCCATCACCTGCGCCCCGGTGGCGTGGATGGTTGTGCCTCAAGTGCTGGGGAGCGACACAAGCGCCTAATTTGCTCGACCTTGAGGGGTCGGACTGCCACGATGGGCGGAGGGGTGGGATGATGATGCGAGAACGGACAGTGGAGGGCGGAGCCGCACCACAACTACGGTTTACTGCACTTGATCACATCGTTTTATGGGTGAGTGATCTCGACCGTGCCAAGCATTTTTATATCGAAAAACTCGGTATGTCGCTTCTGCGCGAACGTCTCGGTCCCGATACCGGCAACGCAAATCCAAGAGATCCTGA
Organism: uncultured Acidimicrobiaceae bacterium; assembly: GCA_903845085.1. Taxonomy (GTDB): domain Bacteria; phylum Actinomycetota; class Acidimicrobiia; order Acidimicrobiales; family Bog-793; genus CAIVND01. The sequence continues at coordinate 2,527 of CAIMWD010000010.1, read as the reverse complement.
TTTTCGTTCATTCGTTGGCTTTGGAACCTACCGCATCGGTCTCTTTCAGCGACCGGACATCGATGTTCCTGCGGTGAATCGCCTGAGCCACTTTGCGCTCATGGTCGATGGCGAGAGTCTCGAGGAATTGAGAGATCGACTTCATCAGATCGGCGTGGAGACACATGGGCGAGAGGGCGCGCCCGACCACCCCTGTCTCTACGCCACCGACCCCGATGGGCATCGAATTCAGTTTCTCGTCGCTCCGGAGCGTTAACTCAACAAAAGGGAGTTCGCGGTAGCGCACGGGAGGAGATGATGTTACAAACTCATGTCGCTTCAAAGACAGAGAAGAATTTTCCTTGCGGTTCACGGTGCGCGGTGTCAAGGTGATCCCGGGCGATTTGCACATTGAGTGCTGACCTGAGACGGACTACAACACGGGGGCCTGCCGATGGCGGTAGACGGTTTCAAAGTTATCGATAGTGACATGCACATTATGGAGCCACCAGATCTCTGGACGCGCTACATCGACGCGGAGTTCAAAGATCAAGCTCCGATAGGGCGGCTCTCATCGAACGTACGAGATCTTGGTCTGATCTGGCCAAAGGATGAGATGCCGGATGCGATTGGGGCCCAAGATTCGCGTGCCATCATCGCAAATGGTCACAACTACGAGCGCAATCAGCGTCTCTACGCCGATCATTCGTCGCGGGGCTGGACCACCGAGTGCCAGATCGAGGCAATGGACGCTGAGGGCCTTGACCTTGCGGTGCTCTTTCCAAGTAGAGGACTTCACGCACTAGAGCACCCGCATCGCGACCCAAAGTTCGCCGGGGCGATTGCGCGTGCGTATAACGACTGGATGTTCGACTTCTGTGCGCCAGCACCGGATCGGCTCTTCGGCGCAGGGATGATCTCGGTCTTTGATATCGACGAGGCGGTACACGAGTGCCGTCGGGTGGTCAACGACCTTGGCTTCCGCGCAGTGTTTCTTCGTGCAAATGTGGTGAACGGACGGAATTGGCACGATTCCTACTATGAGCCACTCTGGGATGTTTTAGAGGAGCTCAATATCCCGGTCGGTTTTCATGAGGCCCTCTCTGGTGGTGTACGGCGCTCTGCGGAGCACTACATGCCGAGTATTGGACTACGCCGTGTCTACGGACAGCCATTCGAGATCATGCTCGCGATGGGGAGCTTTCTCTGTTGTGGCGTTTTGGAGCGTCATCCGAATCTTCGGGTCGCCTTCTTGGAGGCAAACTGCTCGTGGGCGCCGTGGCTCCTTTGGCGGATGGATGAGCACTGGGAGCTTGAGGGCGATGTCTTTATGACCGAGCTCAAGATGCGCCCAAGTGATTATTTCCGTCGACAGTGCTTTGTCTCTGTAGAACCAGATGAGGACCCAGTCCGTCACATGATCGAGGACTTTGGGGCCGACAACCTTGTCTTTTCGACTGATTACCCACACGGCGACTCGCGCTATCCCGGATCGATCACGACCTTTATGAAGCTGGCCCTTACTGATGAGGAGCGCCGCAAGGTCCTGTGGGAGAACTGCGCCAATTTTTACGGGCTTTCCTAGGAACGACCAGTGCTGCTGCCCGTAATTGCGCAGGTGGCAGGAGTTGAAAAGGAGCAGGTAGATGAGTACGACGGTGAAGGTAGAGAACGCACTCGACGTCTTTGTGGCTGAGACACGTGAGCTCTTTGGACGTGAGAGTGACCCTGAGGTTCGTTGGGAGCTGCTGCGTCCGGTCCTTGCGAAGTTGCTTGCAGACCCAGAGGTCTTGTCGGCATCGAAGGAGTGGCCTGAATGCATTCCAGCGGAGGGCAGAGCGGAGAACCTTCTCTTTTATGAGGATCCCGACTTTGGATTTGCCATTAATGGGCTGACCAAGGGTCCGGGCAGGATCGCCCATGATCGGGCCCAGATCAATCCTCACATGCACGACCACGCGCATCTGTACACGCTCTACGGTGTCCTTGATGGGCACGAGAAGATAGAGCGCGCTGTGCGTGTCGATGATCGATCGCGAAGTGACTACGCGGAGGTTGAGCGTACGGCTGACAGTCTGGTCGGCCCAGGGGAGATCGATCTCGTCAGGCCCTATGAGATCCATCGGGATGTGACGGTCGGTGAGGTCACGGTCGCGATCATTATCCGAAGTGCGAAGGGTGGGGGATTTAACCAGGGACGCTATGACCCAGAGACGAACCGTTACTGGGAGAGCCTTGGCCCTCGCCAAACCCCCTGCGAGATGTTTCCCTCTTAGCGGTTTTGCCTCAGACTGTCGGATTTCACCCGTCAGTTTCGCCAGAGGGTCGGTTAGTTTCGTGAGAAATTTGCACGAACCTGACGGACCTACCTTGTAGCGGCGGTCCCTCCTGAGGTACGCTACGGCCGTTGGCTCATGAAGCGTTGTACCAGGGGGGAACATGCTGACCAAAGAGATGAACGAGCGCCTGACTCAGGTCGGTCCAGGAACGCCCGGCGGAGAACTTCTTCGCCGTTACTGGCATCCTGTTGCCGCACAGGCAGAGTTGG
>CAIMWD010000009.1 GCA_903845085.1 uncultured Acidimicrobiaceae bacterium | reverse complement strand
CTCCAAGTCGTCCACATCAATCCGGCTGTCGCCAGACGTGTCCCGGTAGAGGGTGAAGATCTTCCCGTTGGCTCGGGTCTTGGTCGGGTCGAACAGTGGGCTCTCGGACTCGAAGAGAGTTGGCTGCGTGGAGTATGCCTCCGCTGTTGGCGCGTAGCTGGTGCTGATGAGCTTCCGCAGACCAAGCCGCTCGAAGTTCTGGGCGAAGTACCGGGTGAAGTTGCTCCACTCTGGGTCATCGCAGGGGAGGAGCACTGTCTTGTCACGGAAGGCATCGGGGTCCAACTCGAGGTAGGCGTTCATCTCCCGTTCGATGTCGGCGAACTGGGTGTAGAACTCGTCGTTCTTCTCGCTCTTGGCCTTCGAGAGCTTGTCATTCGCCATCGGACACACCCCCTTCCGCCATTGCCTGTGTGCTCACGCTCAGAGTCTCCTCAATGAGGGCGCAGGGGCCCCGGTTTACTCCACCAGTGTCGTACCGAACGCCATCGTGCCGCTCAGCGCACGAACGTACCGTATTGGCGATGGCCGGGGTTACGGGGTGCTTTGGGGGCGGACATAATCACCACGCAATCACACGGGGGACCGATTCGCGCTCGTCAGCGTCTCGAACATCGCCTGCGCTCGGGGATCGGCACGCAGGGCAGCGGCAAGGTCTTCTGGCACCTCGATGCTGGCTTGCCCGGCATAGGCGGCCTCCCATCGACCGTCCTCCTTCGCCTGTCGCACTTCGGCCTCGCCGGATCGATGCATTCTGCCCGAGACAATCAGCCGTTCAGCGATGGCGGCATTCCGTTGTGACCACGGACTTCGCGCCCTTCGGGGTGTGAACCGTCGCCGGAACGTAGCTGCGTCACGCCGCCCCAGCTCCCCATCGATCCAGCCGAAGCAGATCGCCTCGTCACGCGCCTCGTCGTACGAGACGGCCGTCGGATCGATCGTTCCCTTCCTGGCCAGTACCAGCCAGACACCCGCTGAATCGGCGTGATGGACGCTCAACCATCTTCGCCATTCGCCCGTGTCGCGAACCAGTAGCTCCGGGAGATCCACGTGGTTCAGGGTATCCCCGACGTGCCGGCGCTCGCTCGTAAGGGCGTCACCGTCGTGCTCGTTGAGCAGCGAGCGGTACAGGCGATCGCCATATCCGACTGGGTCTATGTCCTTGTCGCCGGCTCCGTAGAGATCGATGCTCCGGGTAGCCAGATTGGAGATCGCCAGAATATTGGCAAGATGTTTCTTGGGATGTCAGAGGTTGCTAAAGACGGAGAACGTCCGTGAGCTACCTGCGGTAGTTACTGGCGAACTGGGAGCTCTCTGCCGCTGCAATTTGAACCTCTGGTGGACTCACGCTCGCCGAGAACGCACATCGTCTGGGGTCACTGCAGACACGTGTGGCCGTGGCACACGTGTCTTCGACCGTTGCGGCATCTCTGCCATTACGGCGATTGGGTCTTAGTCGTCGCCAATCCGTGTTGCCACGATCTCGATGGAATCGCTGGTCGTATCGCTGACCTGACTTGAAAGCAGTGCCGCGAAAAGGAGAATGATGGCAAGAACCCAAAAGATGTGTGATTGCACAATTCCCGGATTCTTACTTCTTGCGAGAATTGCGGTCGTGATGGAGATGCTGAGAATCGATCCCGATTGACGGAACATGCCGCGCAGTCCGGTGATCTCTGCGACCTGGGTCGGCGCGAGCTGCAATGTAGCGTTATTTGCCGCAGGTGCGATTGAGCCAAGACCAAGACCGGTCAACATCGAAAAGAGAAGTAGCCACCAGTAGGCAGAGATACCCCGAGCGCCGATAGAGAGCATGATGAGGCTGAGAGCGACGAAGAGAAAACCGATCGTCATCGGTCGTCGATATCCGGTTCGCCTGATCAGCATCGACGCAGCAAAGGCCACGATGACCATCCCGATCGCCTGCGCGGAGAGCACAGTGCCGGCGCTTGATTCGCTGATCCGGTAGCGGTTCTCTGCATAGAGGGGGACAAGTGCACCAAAGCCAAAGCCGGCCCCTCCGAACATCACATTGATGCAGTTGAGCGCACCGAACCCACGCCCATAGAGAAGGGAGGGGGAGATTATTGGATATTCGCAGCGGCGGAGATGGCGAAGGAAGACGCTACCGAACGCGATGCCGATGAGCCCGGGGAGGTACACCGAAGGACTTGCGAGCGAGCTGTTGAGTTCACCAAGATCGGTGATCGCCAGCATCACCGAAACGATGGTCGCTGCTAGTAGCGCGATGCCGAGTCCGTCAAATGCGCGGCTGGCAGATCGTTGAGTCGCCGGTATGTACCTCATTATCAAATAGGCCAGAGCGAGACCGATCGGCAGGTTGACGAAAAAGATTCCCCGCCAGTTCCAATACTGAGTGATCAGTCCACCAAAGATTGGTCCCGCTACCGAACCCATTGGAAAGATCGAGGAGAAGAGGCCAAGTGCACGATCTCGATCTCGCCCAAAATGGTCAGAGACGATGCCGCTCGCGGAGGGGAGGAAGCCGCCACCTCCCATGGATTGCAACAACCGGAGCGGAACGAGCATGTAGATGTTCGTGGACAGCCCACAGGCAACGGAGGCGAGGGTGAAGACGAGGACGCAGGTGACAAACAGCTGCTTGCGACCGATCTGGTCGCTGATCCTTCCGGCGATTGGCAGCATCACCACTTGGCCGAGGCTGTAGATTGTTATCGTCCAGCCGAGCCAGTTAAGTCGGGCGTGGAGGGAGCTGCCAATTTTTGGCAGCGCCGTAGCGACAATGGTGGAGTCGACCGAGGCCATAAAGAGTGCAATTGCACAGATGAAGAAGATGAATCGACGACGTCCGTGGAGATGGGGATCAACGGCCTCGGCGGTCTCATTCATTGCCTGTTTACCGTATCGGCCGCGCAGGGCTCCCTCGGCCATCTCTCTTGACATCGGGCGAACATTCGTGCGCTCAGCTCGGTCGTAAGTATCCCTGTGAGATCGTCGATCACGCCACCCGAAAATTTGCTCCGACCGGGTGGCGGGAACGCGCTAATCGAAGAGGTCTGGCTCCTCACGGGTAATGCGATCGTAAAGCGGCTGGAAGGAATGCCAGCCAGAAATGTGGCTACCGACCTGACTTTCGGTCAAGGTCGCGATCTCTGGGTCGATGAGAAATGGCGTGCCAACTGACTCGGCGAGGATCTGGGCCTGACAGCTGCGCTCCATCGTGATGAACCACCAGGCGGCCTCGTCGACGGTGTGGCCGACGGTAAGCAGGCCATGGTTCTTCAAGATGACCGCCTTCTGCTCTTTGAGTGCCTGAGCAAGTCGTTTGCCATCATCCAAATTGAGGACGACGCCGGTATAGTCGTCGAAGAGGCCATGGTCGTTATAGAAGGCGCAGGCATCTTGTGTGATGGGATCGATGAGTCGCCCGAGTGACGACCATGCCTTCCCGTAGAGCGAGTGAGCATGAGCGGCGGCGACGACATCGAGCCGAGCACCATGAACCTGCGAGTGGATGACAAAAGCCGCGGCGTTGACCGGACGCGTTCCCTCAACTACCTCGCCATGATGATTGACCAAGATGAGGTCACTCACACGCACGTGGCCAAAGTGCATGCCGTAGGGATTTACCCAGAAGTGGTCGGTTCGCTCTGGATCGCGAGCAGTGATATGTCCCGCAACACCCTCGTTAAACCCAAACCGGTTAAAGAGTCGAAAGGCAGCGGCGAGCCGCTGTTTGCGGTGAAGTCGCTCATCCTCCAAGTTGTCAAAAACGGGTGGCTCCGGACGAACAAGCTCCAGCATCTTCTCTCCCCAATGATCAGGCGGTACCTCGTCCGCACATTAGACCCGACAGACCGATGCGACAAGGGCAGGAGCCGCTGTGGCGCAACCTTTGCCCTCTGCATCCTGACGGTCGTCATTGCACTCGCCGGCGAGTGAGGTCGTCGGTGCAATTTCAATCAGGCCGACGGGTGGAATGCAACTTGTCTTGCGCACTACCGTGACAGAGAGGGAGCACGACGTTAGCGGTGCCCGGGTTCTCGCGGGCAAGGTCGTCGTATCGACAGAGGTGGGGGAAATGTCCGAAATACTTGACCGATCTGAGCGAATGGTTGAACTTAGCCATGGAAGGACCCGCTATTTCGATGTGGGGGCGGGGCCAGCAACGATCCTGTTGCATGGCGTCGGTTTCGCCTCTGGCGGCACGAGTTGGTATCGCAATATAGAGGCGCTCTCTCAGGGTGTACGGGTGATTGCACCGGACTTTGTGGGTTGGGGAACCGGTGATCGACTCGAACAGGGCTACTCCTTTGCCTACCTCGTTGACTTCGTCCGCGAATTTCAAGACGCGCTCAACCTCTCCTCCTCCAATATCGTGGGTCACTCAATGGGCGGCTGGATCGCTGCGCTTCTGGCCTACGAGAGCCCCGAGCGTGTTGAGCGACTCTGCCTTGTCGCTCCTGGCGGAATCGTGACCCGGACCATCGCATCGATGACAGAGTTTCAGCCACCCTCAGAGGAGGCCACGCTGGAGCGTATCGTTGGCTACACGGGTATCTCAGAGGGTGAGGCACGAGATTGGCTCCGGTACGACCTCGCCAATATGGCAGCTCCCGGAGCACTCGAAAGCTTTCGCAGGATTCTCGCGCACATGAATTACCAGGAGACGCGTGATCGCTACGGCACCGAGCGTCGTCTCCCCAAGATTACGGCGGAGACCTTGGTGGCATGGGGAACCCAGGACAAGACAAACGCCTACGAATTGGGAGTACGTACCGCAGAGGTCGTTCCAAATGCAACGCTTGCTACCTTCGACTGTGGACACTTTCTGCCACAAGAGGTTCCTGCCGAGTTCAACACGCGACTCCTTGAGTTTCTGGTCTAGCCGATGAGTAACTATGGAGGAGACGAGCATGCAAGAGGGTCACGCGCTCGTGATCGACAGCGTCTGCGGCCTTGGGATGCAGCTTCGCCTCGCACACCGGTAGCACGTTGATGCGCGCGGCGGTGCTCGCAGAGGTCGGGGGGGGCCTCGCGTTGCGTGATTTGGCTGAACCCGTGCCCTTAATAGGCGAGGTTCTCCTTGAGGTCGCCGCCTGTGGCGTCTGTCACACCGATCTCCACGTCATGAAGGGCGAGGTCGGGTTCCCTCTGCCGGCCGTCTTAGGACACGAGGTATGTGGAACCGTGTCTGCCGTGGGCCCCGGAGTGACCCAGGTCGCCGTTGGGGATCGCGTTGTCGCTAGTTTCATCATGCCCTGTGGCACCTGTGCGCACTGTGTGCGAGGCGAAGATGATCTCTGTTCGACATTTTTCTCGATGAACAGGCTTCACGGGACGCTCTATGACGGTACCTCTCGACTTGCAACGCCAGCGGGAGAGGTGATCTCTATGTATTCCATGGGTGGGCTCGCCGAGCGCTGTGTCGTTCCCGCGACGGATGTCTTCGCAATCCCCGCGTCGCTGTCCCTCTCTGACGTCGCGACCGTTGGGTGCAGTGTGCTCACCGCCTACGGTGCGGTGAAAAATGTTGGGAAGATCAAACTCGGTGACGACGTTGCTGTCGTTGCAGTTGGTGGAGTGGGGTCTGCGATCATTCAGGTTGCCCGGGCCTTTGGAGCGCGCCGCATCATCGCAATCGACATCGACGAGCGGAAGTTAGCGGCAGCGCTCGATCTTGGCGCGACTCATGCGATCTTGTCGGGAGCTTCCACCACGGAGGAGGTGCTCTCACTCACCGAGGGGCGCGGAGTCGATGTCGCCTTTGAGGCGCTGGGTGGAGCTGCCACCTTTGCGACCGCCGCGAGTGTGGTCACAGATGGAGGTGCCGTTGTCGTCGTCGGTATTGCACCTGCTGGCGTGGTCGGTGCGATCGATCTCGCGAGGATGGCGCGCCGAAAGCTGCGAATCCTCGGCTCCTATGGCGGTCGGGTTCGCACGGACCTTCCGGAGATCATCGAGCTTGTGGAGCGGGGGGTGCTCACGCCTCGGGATCTCGTCACCCGACATTTTTCGCTTGACCAGGCAGATGAGGCATATCAGGCGCTCGCGCGGGGTGAGATCGTCGGAAGAGCTGTCATCGAGATGGCTGATCATGTCAATTGAGGCAACCGACAACGACCCCTCTCGGGCGATGTGGAGCGGTGAACGGCTGCGTGATCGTGTTGCGATTGTGGTTGGCGGAGGGCAGACGCCAGGACTGACGATCGGAAACGGAAAGGCGACCTCGATCCTCTACGCGCGCGAGGGAGCGCGAGTACTCGTGGTTGACGTAGATGCACGAGCTGCCGATGACACGGCTGCGACCATCGTCACAGAGGGCGGAGTTGCGCTCCCCTTCGTTGGAGATGTCACCGATGAGGCGGTAGTCATGGGCTTTATCGCACATGCTATGGAGCGATGGGGAGCAATTGACATTCTCCATAACAACGTTGGAATCGGTCTTGCCGGTGGCGATGCACCGGTGACAGAGATTGAAGGTGACGTCTTTGATCGCATCATGTCAGTCAACCTCAAGAGCATGATCTTGTCCTGCAAGCACGCGATCCCCCACATGAGGGCACAGGGTTCGGGAGTCATCACCAATATCTCCTCCTTTGCCGCGTACTCGAACTATCCCTACATCTCCTATAAGACCTCCAAAGCCGGAGTGATCGCCCTCACGCAAAATGTCGCGATCGTAAATGCGGAGTATGGAATTCGCGCGAATGTGATCGTTCCGGGGATGATCAATACGCCAATGGCAATCGATGCGCGGGTTGGAGTTATCGGCGCCACTCGAGATGAGGTGATCGCGACCCGAGATCGTCAGGTACCGCTCGGTAAAAAGATGGGCACTGCATGGGATGTGGCGAATGCCGCCGTCTTTCTTGCGAGCGATGAGGCGGGCTTTATCAGCGGCGTGTCGCTTCCTGTCGATGGAGCACAGAGTCTTCGCATCGGATGACCTCCAGAGTTACTGCGGCGAGCCTGCCACCGCATCATGAGATGTTTGCATTTCATCCTTTACCCCCCTGAGGCTCGCTACTAGATTCCCTCGGGGGCATCTTGTTCCTTTGTAAATCGGGGGGTAGTTCCGTGGCACCGCTAACTGTGGGTCTGTTTAATTATCTACACACTGCTCCTCTCAAGCGAGGAGAGATCACGCCAACCGGCTTTGATCTCGATTTCATAGATCACGGGAAGGGCCGTGCCGGAGAGCTCTTCCTCCAAGAGATCGACGAAATGCCCTATGACATCTGCGAGATGGGGATCTCAACCGCGATTGCGATGAAGGAGTATGGCGTTCCACTTACTCCGATCCCGGTCTTTACGGTGCGGCGATTTGATTACAACCTCATGTTCATGAACACCGACGCAGGAATAAGAGACCCCAGCGAACTCGAAGGGAGGACGATCGCGGTTAGATCGCCGAATGCCACCATTGACATTCTCTGTGCTGCAATGCTTCGCGATGTCTATGGCGTCAATCTCAGCACGATTCATTGGATCGCGACCGGTGGAAACCACATCGCTGATGCACGACTACCGGAGCACACGGAACTCCGACCAGGAGCTGATCCTGCGGCGCTCGTCGAATCGGGAGAGGCGGTCGCTACCTTCGCCGGCTACAAGGGCGATAACCCAAAGATCTTGCCGCTCATCGCTGATCTGCCTTCGCTCTACGCGGATCGCCTCCGGGCATTTGACTGCACGACGATTCACCACACAGTGGTAGTGAAAAATGACGTGTTGGCGGCAAACCCGGGACTCGCGGAATCTTTACTCGACGCGTTTACCCGGGCCAAGCAGCCATTTCTTGATCGACTTGCGAGCGGTGAAGATTTCTTTTCAGAGATGAAAGAGAACACCTCATTTGGCCCGGGCCATGACTATGGCATCCAGCGGTTCGAAGACATTCGCCGCCCGGATCCCTCTCCCTATGGCTTGGCGACGAATCGAGCGATGCTGGACTCGCTCCTATCGGCGGCCTATGCACAGAACTATCTCTCGCGCATCTGGGAGGTTGAGGAGATCTTCGCGCAGTAGCGGCGCAGAACTCCTGATGTGCAAGTTTTGTCTCTGGTGGTACCGCGCCGGAGATTGACGGATATCGTCACGGGATGTAGGTTCCGGATGGCCGCACCTATTGGCTCATGAAGCGTTGTACCAGGGGGGAACATGCTGACCAAAGAGATGAACGAGCGCCTGACTCAGGTCGGTCCAGGAACGCCCGGCGGAGAACTTCTTCGCCGTTACTGGCATCCTGTTGCCGCACAGGCAGAGTTGG
>CAIMWD010000008.1 GCA_903845085.1 uncultured Acidimicrobiaceae bacterium | reverse complement strand
GGCAGTATTGCAGCGCTTGCAGGAGGCAACCACGTTGTCCCATGCGTGGGCACCACCTCGGCTCCTTGGAATGATGTGGTCGATATTCTCTGCAGGAGCACCGCAGTACTGGCATCGATGTCCATCTCTCGCAAATACACTGCGTCGATTGATCGCGACCCGCGTCTGCCGTGGAACCTTTACGTAGTGCACCAATCGCACGACGGAGGGCTCAGGCAGCGCAGCCCGTTCGGAATGAAACTCGAATCCAGTGGAGTGCAAAATCTCCGCCTTCTCATCGAGAAAGAGCACTAGGGCTCTACGAGAGGAGACAACACAGAGCGGCTCATACGATGCATTCAGCACGAGAGCTCGCCCGATCATGTCAGGCCCTGGTTGGAAGTTGGTCGGGTTGCACAGCCATCGGTTTTGACACTAGTGCGATCTGCCATGAAATCGTTGCATTGTCAGTGAATTTTGCGCATCATCTTGCACCATTGGAGGTAGTCCAAAAGCTCATCCGGACGAGCTTTCTCCGGAGTAGCTCCGTAGGCCGTCTCCATACGAAATTCTATCCAACGTGGATCGAACCGAGGAAGAAAGGGTGACCTGCGCCACCACCCTCGTGGGAGGTGTGCGATCGCTACGACAACCGCGACACCCCAAAGAGAGGGATGTTGGAGAATCGCGCGAAATGATCCGGGTGTCAACATGAAATTGAGCGTAGCGAACCAGCGTCACTCGCCGAGGGGTCGCTGGCGGATCAGCGGTCACCATTTTGCTTTCGCCAACTCACCGACTGCCCTCATCACCCCCGTCCGCCAATTTCACTATGGCGTAGAGGAGGGCCGAGATCGCCAACGTTCGCGCAGGTCGATGCCTCGGCTGCCGGAGTATCGGATCAGTGCTGCTGAAAGAACCGCGATCGAAGACGATGGGCCAACGTGACGAGATCATCGCCGAGCGGATGGTGCACTGCCGTATCAGCAATGCCACGTGAGTGGCGCAGGCCTCGCTCAAACATCACTGCCGAAACCAGCATCACGAGAAACCCGAATGTGGCCAAAAGTAACGAAGAGGCAAAGGAGAGGATGACGATTATGAACCCAACGATGAAGAGCCCAACGGATGCACGAAGCGACCGCGAGGCAAAAGACTGCGGGCTCTTGTCGTGACCCAAAAAGGAGCGATCGTGCTCAAAGAGCTTCTTCTCCATCTCGTGGAGAATGCGCTGTTCTTCTTCTGAAAGCGGCACCCTCTCCACCTTTCTCCACTCCACGCGCCGTCGCGCTGAATAACTAATCGGGCGTTGTCCCGACGTCCGATCCTGCAACTTCACCATCATCGCACCAAAAACCCGCTCCTACAACGGCAGGACCAGCTCGGCAATGGCGACCCTACCGTCGCGCCGGACCCGCTCAGGCAGTTAATGCGGCCGCTCGATATCGTTCCGCGAGATTGCACGTTGCGGCGCGACCAATGAGGCGTGATCGAGCGCTCCCTCACCAAATCGCCGTGCAATCTCCATTCGCGCTGCGTCAAGGCGACGCGTTTGTGGCGTCTCCTCCTGATCCGCCTCTCCCCCATCGAAGAGCGAGAGCTGCTCACCTGGGGCTGTCTCGGCGCCGACAAAATTTGAAAGGTGAACACCAAGAAGTCGGATCCCTCGTTCGATCGAAATATGGTCGAGAAGTCCGAGCGCGAGCCGTGCCACCTCCTCTCCGGATCGCGGTGGCGCATCTGGAGTGTTCGCACGCGAAATTAGCGTGAGATCGCTGTAACGCACCTTCAGCGAGACAGTTCGTGCAACAAGTCCCTGGGCGCTTGCTCGCGCTATTACTCGTTGACTGAATTGGAATATCTGACTTCGGAGATGGTCTGGATCGAAGATATCTCGGTCAAAGGTTGTCTCCGTACCGATCGACCGTGCCTCGCGCGAGCGGTGAACCCGACGGTGGTCGATCCCGTGCACCAAATCATCGATCTGGGAGCCGAGGCTGGCGCCGAAGTGAGCGATGAGTCGCGCTCTTCCCACCTCCACCGCATCGGCGATTGTGTTCAATCCCAATGCACGCATCCGCTCTGCGGTCTTTGGCCCAATTCCTGGTAACGCTCGCAGACCATGTGAGTGGAGAAACTGATACTCCCGATCGGTATCGATGACCGTCACGCCCTCGCCAGGCATCACCAACGCGCGCCTTGGAGGTCCCTGAGACATTTGTACCGTTGGTTTTGCGGCCTTGGAACCAAGCTTTGCGAGCAGCTTGTTTCGGGCAACACCTACCGAACAGGAGAGCCCCAATTCGTCGTGCACCTGTGCGTGGAGCCGCCGTGCAATCTCCTCGCTCGTTCCAAAAAGTCGATGCGCTCCCGCGACATCGATGAAGGCCTCATCAAAGGCGATCGGCTCGTAATCTGGAGTCACCTGTTCAATGATGCGGAGAAGTTCCCGATTCATCTGCGTGTATCGCTCGAAGTGTGGCGAGATGATCACGAGATCTGCGCACTGTCGCTTCGCAACCGCAGTAGACATCGCTGCATGAACACCAAATGCGCGAGCCTCATAGGAGGCTGAGGCGACGACTCCACGGTCCGTATTACCGCCGACTGCAACCGGAAGCCCAGCAAGTGAGGGGTCGTCTTTGACCTCGACCGCGACGAAAAAACAGTCCATGTCAAGATGGAGGACGTCAAGTTTCCCCTCATCCTTCGCCATGATTACCCCTGTCAACTTTGGGCGACGCAACAACACCCGCCCGCGTGCGCCTATTGGTTAATGATCGAACCAGATGCGACGGAACGCCTCTGCGTAGCGCACTCCGGCTCGGCGGCCTGCCTGTTCCGCTCGCTCATGCACGACCGATCGAAACCATTCACTGCTCTCCCCCAGTTGACTTCGGTGACAAAGGACTGCCTCGGCCTTCTGTTCAATGACCGACTCGATGTCGACATACACCGACGGTTCGAGGGTGCCGGACATCAATGCATAGGTCACCGACACGGGAGCGCCCGCATCGGGAAAGTACAGCGGCGAAGAGGCGGCCGGAGCAGCCGCATCAAGTGCCGCAAACCCCACGCTGCGGTGATCGTGATGGTTGTAATAGTGCTCCCCAAAGAAGACAGCAGTCGGATCTGGACAGATCAGTACCTCTGGAGCCACCGAGCGGAGAATCTCCACCAGTGCACGGCGAAATGAAAGATCGTTCTCTATCTCGCCATCTGGATAGGCAAGTTGATGGACCGCGGTCACTCCAAGGATCTCCTGCGCACGGGCTAGCTCGGTGGCGCGGCGCTGTGAGAGTGCCTCGGTGTCCTCTCCCGCCAGTGCGGAACCCTTGTCACCAAGTGCACAGATCACCACGTGCACCTCGCAACCTGTTGAGGCCCACTTGGCGATAGTGCCACCTGCTGCTACGTCTGAATCATCGGGGTGGGCAAAGATCGCTATGACTGAGCGGGGTACCTCAGTGATCACCGAGGTTGCCATCACGCGTCCGCTGATCGACCGACTCGCACGGAACGGTTCTTGGGCGCCGTCGCCTTTTGTAACAGATCAGCCTCTCGAGCAAAATCCTTTGCGTCTTCAAAGTCTTTGTAGACGCTTGCGAATCGGAGGTAGGCAACCTCGTCGAGTAACCGTAAACGGTCCAACACCGCGAGCCCAACCCGAGTACTTGGCACCGTTGGCCCCAGAAGGACCACCGCTCCCTCGACCTCCGTTACAAGATCCTCGATCGCCCCCTGGTCGACGGGACGATTTTTACAGGCAGAGCGAACGCCACTCACTACCTTGTGACGGTCAAAGGGTTCGCGTTCGCCCGACCGTTTTTGGACAAAGAGTGTTGGCCCAGTCGAACGTTCATAGGTCGTATAGCGATAGCCACACGCGACACATTCGCGACGCCTTCGGACTGCGACCCCCTCCTCGATCTCACGGGAGTCCACAACACGGTCTTCGATACTCGCACAACTGGGACAACGCACATGGGAAGGCTACCGGGTCATCTTGCGTAAGCGGTGGCTGGTGCGGGTTTCGACGATCAGGGGAGGAGGAGATGTGTTCCGGGTGTGAGCACCATGCCACGCAACTCCCCTTCAAGCTGACTTATGAGCACCCGAGGGTCCCCGTGGGGATAGACCGCCGAAGCAATGGACCAGAGAGTGTCGCCTCCGCGGACGGTGTACTCGTACCCACCGGCGACCCGAATCGAGCCAGATAGTACGACCGGTGTGCCTTGATGTGTACTCGCCAGTGCGCTCGCGCCAGAGAGCGCACTGGCGAGTGCCAGTCCAAGCGCGATGCAGGCAACAAGGCGCCGGACACGGTACCGCTGAAGGCTGACTCTGGGTGCCGTCGAGCGAACAGCGGTAGCGAGCTGTATCTGAGGTAGAGGATCCACATTGACTGCGTTGCGTGGATGAGTAATCTCTCGAACCGCAGAATCTGCCGCGGGCCGAGGAGCCGAGAGCGGCGCCGCAACGAAGTTGGCAACTATCGAGTGTTGCGGAATCACCGGCATCGGGAGCTTCCAAACCGACAGCTCTTGCTCCAACTGAATCGAGTGCCGATCTAACTGATCAAAGATCGGCTCACCAAAGATCACATCGTTGGTCTGCGCGGGTACAACCGACAGATGCATTGCACCATGGCGGTGCCCACGTCGACCCTCAGCGGCTCGTCGCGTCGTTGAGGGACGCCGAGTAGGTACTCGATCGATTGGAAATGCGAG
Organism: uncultured Acidimicrobiaceae bacterium; assembly: GCA_903845085.1. Classification (GTDB taxonomy): domain Bacteria; phylum Actinomycetota; class Acidimicrobiia; order Acidimicrobiales; family Bog-793; genus CAIVND01. The sequence continues at coordinate 2,616 of CAIMWD010000008.1, read as the reverse complement.
AGCGGCCATCATGTCCTCCTGCAGTGCACATCGAACAGGTGTTCGAGTACTATGGATATATCTTGTCACGAACACCTGTTCGATGTCAAACAAAAAACGAACAGGTGTTCCACGAACAAATGTTTGCACGGGGGTGTGTCACTCCAGTAAGGTGCAGCTCAGGGCCAGCGTGCCAGAAAGTGAGGCAGAAATGACCGTCGCAACGCTCACCGGCAAACGCCGACAGATTCTCGAGTTCATCGCGGAGCACATCAAACAGCACGGCTATCCACCCTCGGTTCGCGACATTGGCGAGGCCGTTGGATTGAGCTCTTCATCGACCGTGCACACCCACCTTCAGCTACTCCAGAGGGAGGGCTACCTTCGCCGCGACCCGACGAAGCCACGCACCCTGGCGGTCTCGTTTGAGCCCTCTTCGGGCCTCGCGATCTCGCCACGTCCAGTTACCAATGTGCCCCTCTTGGGTTCCGTTGCTGCGGGTACTGGAGTACTCGCCGAGGAGAACGTAGAGGAGGTTCTACCCCTTCCCGAGGATCTCACCGGTCCGGGACAACTCTTCATGCTGCGGGTTCGTGGTGAGTCGATGATCGAGGCAGGGATCTTTGATGGCGACTTCGTCGTTGTTCGCGCAGGTATTGAGGCCAACAACGGCGACATCGTGGTGGCGGGAGTCAATGAAGAGGAGGCCACGGTGAAGACCTACCGCCGCTCTGGGCGACGCGTTACCCTCGTGCCGTCAAACCCAGATTTTTCACCGATGGAATTTGATGCCGACGCGCTGACGATCTATGGCAAGGTCGTGACGGTACTGCGCAAGCTCTGATGCCGAGTTCGGCGGCGCCGCCTGCGCGCCCTTAACCACGACCGGCGAGAAGAGTACTGAGCGCTTTGCGTACTCGCTCGAGGTCGTTCCGACTAACAAATTCATCTGCTCCGTGGGCGACGAGTGGATCACCCGGACCAAAATTTGCGGCGGGGATGCCGCGCTCGTAAAAAAAGGCAACATCGGTCCAGCCGATCTTGGCCACTGGCTCGGCGCCGCTGGCGATCACGGTCCGTTGGAGCAGCGGATGCGTGAGCGATGGCGGAGCCGCGGGCGCTACGTCGAGCAGCGCCAATTGATCACCCTCTGCTTCGTCGATCGCTGGCGCGAGCCACTCACGGATTTCTGCAAACGCCTCTTCAGGAGAGCGATCAGGGGCGAAGCGGTGACTCAAGGTAACCGTGGCGAGATCGGGAATGACATTTCCCGCGACACCGCCCTCCACCCGCACCGCTTGCAGTGTTTCGTGAAAGCGACAGCCATCGATAACTGGCGCACGTTCGGCAAAGCTTGCGATCCGCGCAAGTAATGGGGCGAGGCGATGAATTGCATTTCGTCCAACCCAGGGGCGTGCCGAGTGCGCGCGACGGCCTCGAAGCGTTGCAGAGAGGCGAAGTACGCCCTGACATCCGGCCTCGACAATCGCATTTGTGGGCTCCAAAAGAATTGCAACATCGCCAGAGAGGAGCTCAGGAGCAGCCGCCTCAACTTCGAGGAGCCCGGAGTGCACCCGCGCAACCTCCTCCCTTGCATAAAAAACAAGCGTTACTTCGACCCCAGCGCTCGCAATCTCCGGTGCGAGGTCGAGCAGGATTGCGATCCCACCCTTCATGTCGGCACTCCCGCAGCCATAGAGAAGATCGCCCTCGACACGGGCTTTGGCGTTGCCCGATGGTGGCACGGTGTCAAGATGACCCCCGAGTACGAGGCGCTGTTCATGCGAACCGAGCGAACGGGCAATGACATTCTCGCCAATTCTGGTGACATCGAGTCCGGCGATCGCGCGCAGCCGAGCTTCGACGTAGTCCGCTAAGACAGTCTCGTCATGACTTACCGAGGCGATATTTACGAGCGCCGATGTCTGGGCCAACAGGTCAGTCATGATGAGTCGCTAACCGAGGCGCTCGGCTACAAGCTCGAGACGCTCATCCGGCGCGACAAGGGCAACCCGAATGAACCCCTCACCGCTTCGACCATAAAATTCTCCTGGGCTCACTAAGACGCCACCGCGAACGGCAAGCGCGCGCGTCATCGCCCACTCTGGACCCTCGCCAACAAAACGCTCACCCCCAAGCCCATCCTCTGGTGCGCGCACCCAAAGGTAGAAACCGCCTGCAGGAATTGCTGCTTCAACGCCAATACCACCGAGGATGGCGGCAAAACGCACCAACCGCTGACGGTAGCGGGCACGCTGGACTGCAACATGCTCATCGTCTTCCAGCGCCACCGCACCCGCGAGTTGGATGGGACCGGGAACCATGAATCCTGCATGTCGTCGAGTTTCAATCAGATAGTGAACGAGCTCCTCATCCCCTGCGTAGAAACCAACGCGAAGTCCCGCACAGTTCGAACGCTTGGAGATCGAGTGCACGGCGACGACGCCATCGAGCCCGTGCTGCAGTATTGATCGAGGAGGGCCATCCCAGGTGAACTCGCAGTAGCACTCGTCGGAAAAAACCGGCACCTTATGCGCACGTCCCCATGAGGCGACACCCTGCAGATCATCGAGCGCCCCCGTTGGGTTCGATGGACTGTTGGACCAGATACAGAGGGCACGCTCGGCATCGCTATCG
>CAIMWD010000007.1 GCA_903845085.1 uncultured Acidimicrobiaceae bacterium | reverse complement strand
GCAGGGTTCGGTGAACACCCGCCATGGTGTCGAGCGGTGCATCCGCTTCTCCTTTGAGCTTGCCCGCTCGCGCGAGCGCAAGCACCTCACCATGGTGCACAAGACCAACGTGCTGACCTTCTCGGGCGATCTGTGGCTGCGCACCTTCGAAGAGGTCGCCGCGGAGTACCCCGACGTCGAAACCGCGTACAACCACGCAGATGCAGCCTGCATCTACCTCGCCACCGATGCGAACCGCTACGACGTGGTCGTCACGGACAACCTCTTCGGGGACATCATCACTGACCTCGCGGGTGCGGTTGCCGGTGGCATCGGCTTTGCTGCCTCGGCGAACCTCAACCCCTCACGCAGCGGACCTTCGCTCTTTGAGCCCGTCCACGGAGCCGCGCATGACATCGCGGGCCAACAGAAGGCGAATCCGCTCGCTGCGATCCGCTCGGCTGCGATGATGCTCGACTATCTCGGTGAGCCAGACGCAGCTTCGCTTATCACCGATGCGGTGCTTGCCGTTGGTATCGAGATGGCGACCTCCGGTGCGACGATGACGACACAGGCGATGGGCGATGCCGTCGCAGAGAGGCTCAAGTAATGCCGATCACGCCTACGAACAAGATCTGGATGGACGGCGAGCTCGTCGATTGGGAGGACGCGAAGATCCACGTCCTCACGCACTCGCTGCACTATGGCACCGCGGTCTTTGAGGGCATCCGTGCCTATGAGACGGCAACTGGGCCAGCAGTCTTTCGTCTGCGTGATCACATTGTGCGTCTGCTCGAATCCGCACATATCCTTTCGCTCACCTCGCCCTTTGGCGTCGATGAGCTCGTGGAGGGTGTGCGCGATACGCTCCGCGCCTCGGGCCTCTCGGCCTGTTATATCCGCCCGCTCATCTATCTGGGATATGGCGAGATGGGTCTCAATCCGCTGACCGCACCGGTGAATGTCTCAATCTCACTTTGGCCCTGGGGTGCCTACCTCGGTGATGAGGGTGTTGCGCGGGGTATCCGTCTCAAGGTCAGCTCCTGGGCGCGTCACGATCCACGTGCGATGCCAACGGCAGCGAAGGCGACCGGAATGTACCTCAACTCCTCGCTCGCCAAGGTGGAGGCGCTGCGCGGAGGATATGACGAGGCGCTGATGATGACGACCGATGGCTATCTCTCTGAGGGCAGCGGCGAGAACCTCTTCTTAGTTCGCGACGGCGTGATTCACACGCCACCGAACTCCGCCGTCGGTGCATTGAAGGGAATTACCTCCGATTCGGTCACGACGATCGCCCGCGATCTTGGCTTTGAGGTGCGCGATACCCTGCTCCGCCGGCCAGATCTCTACCTCGCCGACGAGGTCTTTCTGACGGGAACCGCGGCTGAGGTCGTGCCGGTTGCCGAGGTCGATGACCGACGCGTGGGCAAAGTGACTCCGGGTCCGATCACGAAGGCGATTCAGGACGTCTACTTCGCCGCGGTGCGAGGTGAGGACGCGCGTTACGAGGGTTGGCTCGATCGTGTCGAGTGATCATCGCCACCACCTTCCCTTAGAGGAGATCGCCTTACCTGAAGCGGTAGCGATCTATGACACCACTCTGCGTGATGGTTCGCAGCAGGAGGGGATCTCGCTCTCTGTTGACGACAAATTGCGTGTCGCTATGGAGCTCGATCATCTTGGGGTGCGCTATATAGAGGGCGGCTGGCCCGGCGCGAATCCGAAGGACATCGAGTTCTTCGCCCGAGCCGCAACCGAGCTCACACTCACGACGGCGACACTGACAGCCTTTGGCTCTACCCGTCGCGCGAAGTCGCGAGCGCATGAGGATGAGACGCTGCGCCACCTCCTTCTGGCCTCAACTCGCGCGGTGTGCATCGTTGCGAAGGCCTCCGATCTTCAGGTCACCGAGGCACTGCGCACCACATTGGAGGAGGGCATCGATATGGTGCGCGACTCTGTTGCCTATCTTGCGAGCGAGGGGCGTGAGGTGCTGATCGACGCGGAGCACTTCTTCGACGGCTATCGCCGCAACCGTGGCTTTGCGCTCTCGATCTTGAACGCAGCTGAGGGAGCAGGTGCGACGACGCTCGTGCTCTGTGACACGAACGGCGGACTTCTCCCCGATGAGGTGGAGGAGATTGTGGCCGATGTGCGGACGCAGGTCGATGCTGCGATCGGTGTGCACTTTCACAATGATTCTGGCTGTGCAGTTGCGAACTCGCTCGCAGCCGTGCGACAGGGTGCACTCCAGGTGCAGGGCTGTATCAACGGCTATGGCGAGCGTGCCGGGAACGCTGATCTCTCCGTTGTCATCCCCAACCTCTCGCTCAAGATGGGCATCACCACCATCGAGCGTGAGCGGATCACGCTCCTCACCCCGGCGGCGCGCTCGATCGCGGAGATTATCAACTTGAACCTCGATCCACAAAAGCCATATGTCGGCACCGCGGCCTTTGCGCACAAGGCGGGACTCCACACCTCGGCGATCGCACGCCTTCCCGAGGCATACGAGCACCTCAATCCCGACCTTGTCGGAAACGGCACGCGTGTGGTCGTGAGCGAACTCGCGGGTCGCTCGACGCTCGCGATGAAGGCTCAAGAGCTCGGCATCGATCTCGAAGATCAGGCGGTCGGCGACGTCGTTGAGGCGCTCAAACACCTAGAGCACGGTGGTTACCACTTCGAGGTCGCCGACGGCTCCCTGGAGCTCCTCATGCGCGCCGCTGCTGGTGAGGAGCGACTCGGGAACTATTTCCAGGTGGAATCGTTTCATGTCGAGACGACCTGGCACAGCGATGAGGGCGCCGTCGATCCCCGTACGGAGTCATGGCAGCTTCTTGTCCATCCCTGGAGCGTGCCGGGAAGGCTCGTCACGCGAGCGACCGTTACCGTCATCATCGAGGGAATTCGATGTGAGGGAGTGGCGGAGGGCAATGGTCCGGTCAACGCGCTCGACGCCGCGCTGCGCGCCGCGCTGGGAACGCGTTTTCCCGAGCTCGCCTTCGTACATCTCACGGACTACCGCGTGCG
>CAIMWD010000006.1 GCA_903845085.1 uncultured Acidimicrobiaceae bacterium | reverse complement strand
GGGTTGTTCTTGGTGCGACGGGAGAGCACTTGAATGACGCGTCGGATCTCATCATCTCGGCCGATCACGGGATCGAGCTTTCCTCGACGTGCAAGGTCAGTGAGATCGCGACCATATCGCTCGAGGCTCTGGTAAGCGCCCTCGGGGTTTTGGGAGGTCACCCGGTGCGCACCACGCACCTCACGGAGCGCGATGAGCATCTTGTCGCGGCCTACCTCGAGTTCGTTGGCAAGAGAGAGCAGTAGGTGTTCGACGGAGAGGTACTCATCACCCATCTCGCGCTGTGCGAGCTCCGCACGCTCGAAGGCGGCGAGCAGAGTGCGCGAGAGGGTGGGAGGAGCCGACCCGTAGACCTTGGGGAGGGGGCTGAGCTCGGCATCGATGCGATTGCGTATCGCAAGAATGTCGATGCCGAGTCGATCAAGAATTGGAATCGTGACGCCGCCCTCTTGGGTGAGCGCCGCCATCAGCATGTGCCAGGGGGTGACCTCAGGATTTTTGAGTGTCTCGGCGAGACGCGTCGCCTCCTGGTAGGCCTCCTGTGTCTTCAGTGTCCACCTATTCGGGTCGAGCGCCATCTAGTGCATCTCCCTCTTTGTGCTGTTCGTTCTGTTGCCATGACTGCTCGCGTTCATCGCCATCCTGTCTCTTGCGCACTCCATCATCGATACCTACGCACGGGGAGGAGGCCAGAGGACAGTGGAACGAGATCACGTCGGTACTGACGGTGCGTCTCTTCGACCGCCTCGCGAGCGAGTTCCAGGGTGCGCACCAGCTCGGCGCGAAGATGTTCGATCTCTGCCTCCAAGCGCAGGATTCGACGGACACCCTCAAGGTTGATGCCAGCGCCCGTGAGCTCCTGGATGCGCCGCATCTGAACGATGTCCTCCATCGTGTAGCGCCGTGAGCCACCCGGTGTCCGTCCCGGATCGAGGAGGCCCTTGCGTTCATAGATACGCAGCGTCTGCGGATGCACACCGGCGAGCTCAGCAGCGATGGAGATGACGTAACTCTGTTCGCTCACTGGTTGCTCCTCTCGTCGGTTGCTTGATTAGTGAAACAGGTGTGCGCGGGGGTCATCGGGAAACTGTCCGCCCAGCTGTTCGATCGCGCCCCGTTGGTCCTCGGTGAGGGTGGTGGGAATGACCACCTCGACGGTGACGAAGAGGTCACCGTGGTGTGTCGTGCTCTCGACTCCGCGACCACGCACTCGGAAGGTCTTCCCGCTCTTGGTACCTGCGGGGATCTTAAGAGTGACGGGTCTCCCCAACGAGGGAACCGTGATCTCGGCGCCGAGTGCCGCCTCTGCATAGGAGATCGGAACATTGATCGTCAGGTCGCGTCCGCGTCGACCAAAGAGTCGGTGCTGCGCGACGTGCACGGTGACAAAGAGATCTCCGGTCGGTCCGCCAAATCGACCGGGCTCGCCACGGCCCTTGATCCGGATCCGCTGTCCGTCGGCGACACCTGCCGGGATGCGGACTTTGACCTGACGGTCGGAGCGGATCGTACCGGTGCCAAAGCAGTTCACACAGGGATCGACGATCTTTGTGCCCCGTCCACGACACTCGTCACATGGCGCAGAGAGCGAGAACAATCCCTGATTGTCATTGGTCACGCCGGTGCCACCACACTTTGGACACGAGACCGGCATCGTTCCCGGTTTGGATCCATTCCCACTGCAGGTTGGACAGGTGATGTTGCCCGGCACGTTGACGGTGGTGACAAGGCCCTCGAGCGCCTCGTCGAAGGAGAGATGGAGCTGCGCCTCTAAGTCGCCGCCGCGCTGTGGTGTCGCACCGGGGCGACGTGTCCGTGTGGCACCGCCGCCACCGCCGTTACGAAACATCCCACCGAAGAGATCACTGATATCGCCGACGTCAAAGTTAAAGCCACCGGGAGCCCCGCTGCCAAAGCCCTGGGTCGCCGGACCGAGGCGACGCACCTCGTCGTACTCCTTGCGCTTTGCGGCATCACCCAAAACGTCATAGGCGTTTGCGATCTCTTTAAAGCGGTCCTCAGATCCTGGGTTGGCATCGGGGTGATACTGCTTAGCCAGCTTGCGATAGGCGCGGGTGATCTCCTTCTCGGTCGCCTCCTTCGCAACGCCGAGCACCTTGTAGTAGTCGACCTCAAACCATTCGCGCGCTGGCGCCATAGCTGATTCCTATCCCCTGACCTGCACCATCGCAGGTCGAACAACCTTTCCCTTGAGCCGGTAGCCGACTCGCATGACCTGATCGACCACGACACCATCCGGCGTGTGCTCCGACTCGGACTCCTCCGCGGGCAGATGCATCACGGCGTCATGCATCGATGGGTCGAATTCAACCTCTACGGCATCGATCCGCTCGAGACCCTCCTTTGCGAGCGTGTCGCGAAGCAGGGCAGCGATCTGGATTAACGCCTGTCGGTCGGGAGCGCTCTCCTCCTCCTTCGAGTGTGTGAGCGCGAGATCGAGTGCATCGAGCGCGGGAAGAAGTCGCTCAAGAAGTGATTCCGTCGCTCGCTCAATCGATTCGCTCTGCTGGCGCACCATCCGCTTGCGGTAGTTATCGAACTCTGCCTGGAGCCGGCGCAGCGCATCGAGGTACTCATCGCGCTCACGCGTCACGACGTCGCTCTCCTCCTCGATGAGAAGCTCTGCGAGCTCCTCATCGAGGGAGTCATCAAGCTCGAGTGCGATCTCGCTCTCCGCGCTGCTCTCCTCGTGCACAGGGGTTTCCTCCTCCGGCTGCGCTGAAGATTCGGCGCCGTCCGAGGGGTCTCCCGCCTCATGCCCGGCGCTCATCAGGCAGCTCCACCCTGATCTTCGACGATCTCTGCGTCGACCACTTCGTCATCGTTGGGCGAAGCGCTCTCCGAGGGGTTCGTCGGAGCCTGCTGCGAGGCCTGCTCGTAGAGGCGCTGAGCGAATCCCTGCGAGGCGGTGACGAGCGCGTCAGTCGCGGTACGGATCGCCTCAACGTCACTGCCGGCGAGGCGCTCCTTGAGTGTCGCTAGAGCGGACTCCACCTGCTGGCGCTCATCTCCGGTGAACTTGTCACCCTCATCCTTGATGAGCTTCTCGGTTCGATAGACCAGGGTGTCGGCGCTGTTTCGTGTCTCCGCCTCCTCCTTGCGCTGACGGTCCTCCTCTGCGTGTGCCTCCGCATCACGGACCATCTTCTCGATGTCATCCTTGGGCAGCGAGGACTGGCCAGTGATTGTCATCGACTGCTCCTTGCCCGTCGCGCGATCCTTCGCCGAGACGTGCACGATGCCGTTTGCGTCGATATCAAAGGTGACCTCGATCTGGGGCACACCCTGAGGAGCTGGGGGGAGGTCGACGAGCTGGAACTTTCCGAGCGTCTTGTTGTAGGCCGCCATCTCACGCTCGCCTTGGAGAACATGGATCTCCACGGAGGGCTGGTTGTCTTCGGCCGTGGTAAAGACCTCTGACCGCTTCGTAGGAATGGTGGTGTTTCGTTCGATGAGACGGTGCATGATCGAGCCCTTGGTCTCGATCCCGAGACTGAGCGGCGTCACGTCGAGGAGAAGCACGTCCTTCACCTCGCCCTTGAGCACGCCCGCCTGAATTGCGGCGCCGACGGCGACGACCTCGTCAGGGTTGACTCCCTTGTGTGGCTCCTTACCGGCGAGACGCTCGACGAGCTCCTGGATCGCTGGCATACGGGTAGATCCACCCACCATGACAACATGATCGATGTCGGTCTTTGTGAGGCCAGCGTCTTTGATCGCCGCCTCGAAGGGCTCACGGCACTTCTCGACGAGGTCGGCCGTCATCTCCTGGAACTTGGCACGCGACAGTGTGAGGTCGAGGTGCTTTGGTCCGTCCGCAGTAGCGGTAATGAAGGGGAGATTGATCGAGGTCTCTTGCACGTTGGAGAGTTCGATCTTGGCCTTCTCCGCGGCCTCCTTCAGGCGCTGCGTCGCCATCTTGTCCTGCGCAAGGTCGACACCCTCTGTGTCCTTAAAGGTCTTGATGAGCCAGTCGATAATCGCCTGATCCCAGTCATCGCCGCCGAGGTGGGTGTTACCCGAGGTCGATTTCACCTCAAAGACGCCGTCGCCGATGTCGAGCACCGAGACATCGAAGGTTCCACCTCCGAGGTCAAAGACGAGCACTGTCTGATCCGCGCCCTCTTTGTCGAGTCCATAGGCGAGCGCCGCTGCGGTTGGCTCGTTGATAATACGAAGTACCTCAAGACCGGCGATCTGACCAGCCTCCTTGGTCGCGGTGCGCTGAGCATCATCGAAATAGGCTGGCACGGTGATGACCGCCTGCGTCACGGTGTCTCCGAGGAAGGCCTCCGCATCGCGCTTGAGCTTTTGAAGAACGCGCGCACTGATCTCCTGTGGCGTATAGGCCTTGCCGTCGATATCCACGGTCCAGTTGGTGCCGACATGTCGCTTCACGGAGCGGATGGTGCGATCGGGGTTGGTGATCGCTTGGCGCTTTGCGACAGTTCCGACGAGGACCTCACCGGACTTCGTGAAGCCAACGATCGATGGCGTGGTGCGCTCGCCCTCTGCGTTGGGGATGACGGTTGGCTCTCCACCCTCCAACATGGCGACCACAGAGTTGGTCGTTCCGAGGTCAATTCCTACGGCCTTTGGCATCGTGTTATCTCCATCTCTCTATCTCTACAGGTCCACCCGGTCCCGTTGCCTGAGTCCGGAGTTGTGCCTCCAGTATACAAAGTTGAGTCGTAGGCTGTCAACTTTGGAAAATTCCTGGAAAAGTCGCAGTTCACCGACGCGTCTATTTGGGTGGGAGCGCTGACAATGGCGCGACTATTGCACCCCACCTGCTCTCGCAGGGCATCCACTTGAGTGCGCGATCGCCTGACACGGGCGAGGGCGCCCGTTTCTATCGAACCGATCGAGCGCGGGGCAGATTTGGATACTTTTTGTGCAAAAAATGCCTGTCAAGGGCGCCCAAATAGCCGAAAACGTCACTAATTATCGATATTGACCTGTGGGTTTACTGTCCGTTAACAGTGGAGAAACAGGACCTTCTCATTGCGCTCACAGAGAGGAAACCATCCCTATTTACGATTCGACCCGTTAGTTCGGCCGCGTCAGCGGATCTTAGGAAGGAGAGCGGATGTATTTCCCATATCCGACATGGCTCAACGCGGGAGATAACTCCTGGCAGCTGACGGCGGCGACGCTTGTCGGTCTGATGAGTCTCCCAGGCATCGCCATTCTCTATGGCGGACTGGTCAAGAAGAAGTGGGCGGTCAACACCATGTTGATGGCCTTCGCTGGCTTCGCGGCTGTCCTCGTAGTGTGGGTGTTCTGGGGCTACAACATGGGCTTTGGCACGCCACTGCACCTTGGCGGCTCCGGCTCCAACATCCTGAATGGCTTCTTGGGCCACCCAGGATCGATCACCGGCCCTGGCCAAGAGACCCACCAAGCGATTATCCCGCTGTTGGCCTCGGCCTCACCGGCCTTTCACTTCCCAACGGCAACGCTGGCCTACTTCCAGCTTGTCTTCGCGGCGATTACGCCCCTCCTCTTCCTTGGAAGTGTGCTTGGTCGTATGAACTTCAAGGCGTGGCTCATCTTCGTTCCTGCGTGGACGACCTGTGCTTACACCGTGAACGCGATGCTCGTCTGGGGTGGCGGTTACTGGGCTCAGAAAGGTGCCCTTGACTACTCCGGTGGTTACGTCATCCACCTTGCCGCTGGTGTCAGTGGCTTCGTAGCTGCGTGGGTTATCGGGCCTCGGCTCACCCGTGACCGTCAGTCCTTCCCTCCGACCAACCTTCTCTTGGTTGCCGCTGGCGCGGGACTTCTGTGGATGGGATGGAACGGCTTCAACGGTGGAGACCCGTACTTTGCGGGTACCGACGCTGCCGCCGCGGTGCTCAACACCAACCTCTGCACCGCAACTGCGTTGCTGACCTGGGTTGCCTGTGACACCTACATCTCGAAGGGGAAGAAGCCAACCTTCCTCGGTGCGATCAACGGAATGATCGTTGGTCTGGTTGCCATCACCCCCGCCGCTGGTTTTGTCAATGGCAACGCCGCTGCGGTCATGGGTGTTATCGCCTCGTTCATCGTCTTCTGCGCATGGACCTGGCTCCCGAACTTTCGGCCCTTCTCGAAGGTCGATGATGCGCTTGGTGTTGTCTACACCCACGGCATCGCCGGCTTCATGGGCGGTCTGCTCACCGGCGTCTTCGCCGACCCGTACATGGTTGAGTACGTCACGGGTAAGACGAATGCCAACTCGTTGTGGAGTGGAGCGAACGGAGTCGCCGGACTTATGTACGGCAACTCAGATCGCCTGCTCATTCAGTTCTTGGCCGCCTGTACGATCATTGTGTGGGATGCACTTGTGACCTTCATTCTTCTGAAGATCATTGGTCTGGTTGTGCCACTCCGT
>CAIMWD010000005.1 GCA_903845085.1 uncultured Acidimicrobiaceae bacterium | reverse complement strand
TGAAGCCAAGGCCTCCGGTAATGAGAATCATGTTCTTCCTCCGTTCGTGGGTTCCCCCGCTTTGTGGTGCTCCTCGCACCGCACTCTCTTACAACGGGGGTAGCTCGCCCCCAAATTCGCAGATCTACACGCAGAACGCTCACCGAGCGGTCCACGCGATCTGGTGATTCAGTCCGATTTTGTCTGCAGTGTGTGGTATCCGTGACGACGACGGGCCTCGTCGAGACGCATTCCCTGCATAGCCTCGTTGTGGATCGCCTGCTCGGCCTCCTCGATACGCAGCGCAACTTTTACGATCTCGTCGGCTCGTTCGCGGGGCACGACGACCACACCATCTGCGTCGCCGACAAGGACGTCCTCGGGGCGTATCAAAACGCCACCGATGGATACCGGCCTCTGCGTGGATTCGACACGGACTCGGTCCTTACCGGTGCGCATCCAATGGCTTCGTGCGAAGAGGGAGTAGCCAACCTCCTCGGCCCGAGGAGTATCACGACAGGTGCCATCGATGACCGTTCCCGCAACCCCTCGGTAGGAGGCGACCTCAGAGAGAAGCCCACCCCAGACCGTGACATCGGTACGCACGTTGTTCGCGAGCACAATGATCGAGCCAGCGACCGCGTCATCGATGTAGTCGCCAACGGTGCCGCCCTCGGTGCCGATCGGCGTGTACTGCAGGGTCCATGCGCGGCCGACCACCGTTCCCTGACCGGTGATGCGGGCGATGCCGCTCGCCTGGCCATCGATACCAAGACGGTCGAGCGCATCCGAAACCACTGGAGTCGACAGCGTCTTCAACGCCTCTACAACATCATCGTCAGCCATTACTGCCCTTTCGTTTTCGATGCGTCATCGAGCATCGTCTCGTAGTTACCTGCCAACACGTCTGTCACATTCGTACCCACGCGCAGCGCTGCAGACATCTCCGCCTCACGAGCGACAAGCTCGTCTGCCTTTGCCAGAACCTCTTCCGCGCGATCGATCGCAACAAAGACCACTCCCGAGCTATCAGCGAGCACGAGATCGCCCATCTCAATGTGGACATCATCGACATCGAGTGGCTCGTTCGTTGCCACCTCGACGACTCGACGCCGCGCGGTGCGAGGTGTTGCGACATTCGCGTAGTAGGGCATCCCTACGGCGGCGACATCATCGACATCGCGGCAGACGCCGATCACCACTACGCCCGCCACCTCGCGGATCTTTGCCGCGAGAGAGAGCAGCCCTCCCCATCCCGCACCACCGGTCTCAAAGCCGGCCCGGTTGTCGACGACAATTACATCTCCCGGCTGCGAGGAAGCGATCGCGTGCGCCCCCAGGTGCACCGGTGGCTGACCCGTCGGCGGCGTCGTCGCCGCGGGCGCCAAGCGCACCGTCAGCACGCGTCCCGCAGTACGACCACATGGCCACATTGGACCGATACCCGCTATCGCGCCCGGGTAGCCCAATGCATCCAGGGCATCGGAGACCATGCAGGTGTCCATCTCCCCGAGACGGTGTACGAGCGTCTCAATCTCCGCCACAGCTCTTCCCTCCTTCGAGACGATGAGGAACCCTCGATCGTCACCCCCGCTGGGGACCCGTTCACCCTATACCGATGGGCACAATTTGGGCCACACTACGGCCGCTATTGGGCACGACCTGCACCGGAGATCTGAATGCGCGATCGAGCGCTTGGCCGCCGACCAAAACACCTCTCAACCTGCCTCGCAAAAATACATCTTTGGCAATGGCGCAGCGTGCGCTAAGCGTTGATGACGACCTCAGCGAGTCGCTTGGTGAGTGCCGGCACAATCTCGGACCAATCACCGATGAGTCCGTAGTCCGCCACATCAAAGAGTGGTGCGCCCTCATCGGTGTTGATGCCGATCACCGTTCCCGCCGCACGGAGCCCCACCATGTGATTGAACTTGCCTGAAGATCCGATCACAATGCACAGCGGTGGACGCACGTGCAGACCAGTGATACCAACCTGGCGTGTGCGGGGAAGGTAACTCTTGTCCGTCACCTTGCGCGTTGCGACCCATTCGGCGCCAAGCAGCTCCGCGAGCGGCTCGATCTCGCCATATCGATCTGCGTCCACTCCAGCACCGATACTTATGAGGACTGAGGCGCTCGCTATTTTGTCCGATGCAGGATCGACGCGGTGGTCGAGATAGGTCACTCGGCCCAGCGGTTGCGTCGCACGCGTCAACTCCACGGCGAGATGCGTACGCGGTCGAAGCAACGCGAGCGCGCCAGAGCGAACCGTTGCGCACTGCACCGCTGAGGTCGCAGTGATGGAGGCCTCCAATTGACCACCAAAGGCTGGCTTCCATGCGATGAGTTGACCGTCGATGATCTCGAGTGAGGAGGCGTCGCCGGTCAGCCCTGATCCCGTCGCCGCTGCGGCACGTGCCGCCACCTCGCGTCCCCATGAACTCGATGGCGCGACCAATGCAGTCGGCGACATCTCACCGATCAACGTGACGATGGCGGCGGCGACGTCCTCCGCGTTTACCTCTGTTGGAGCAACGAGACGCACAACGGTGTCCGCGCCGTACCCACCGAGCACCGCAAGCGAAGGCGCATCTCCGCTTGCCACGGCGATGACCGATCCACCCAATGCCTTAGCCAACAGGGCGGCACCACCGAGGAGTTCGCGACCAAAACGCTCGCGTCCTGGTTCGAGCGCTACGAGCACTGCGGGTGCTCCCTCAGTCGCAGGAACCACGCCCTCGGTAAACTCCTCTCCTCCCGCGAGCGCCTCGCGCGCCGCAAGCGCCGTGAGCAGCTCGTCCAGCTGCTCATCGAGCGAACCGGAGAGCCGTGTTCCCAGGCGGTTGCTCTCCGTAAGACGGACTTCGCCGACCCAGGTCGGACTTCCCGCCTGGCCCCAAGGCCCCGCGCCGAGGTCAGCGGCGTGCAAAATTGAGATGCGCGAGGCGTCTACCGCCTTGCGCTCCTCCGGCGAGTGCTTCGCCGGATAGATGAGACGCTCGGCCACCGACAAAAGGGCGGGGAGCATCACCGTCGCACGGATCAGTCCATCGTCGCGCTCACATTCGAGGGCGAGGCTCTCGCCCTCGAGAGAAAGTTCGCGTACACCAGAGACAAAGGCGAGCCCGGCGAGTTCGGCAACCTGCGCGCCCACCTGCCCGGTCTCGGCATCCACGGAATTGAGTCCGGTCAGCACCAGATCGAAGGTGCCCTCGTGCGCGAGTGCGCCAGCAAGTGCGCGCGCCGTTGCCAATGTGTCAGAGCCCGCAAAGGCGGGGTCGCTAATAAGTACCGCGCGGTCGGCTCCATGCGCAAGCGCCTCTCGGAGTGCATCCTCCGCAGCTGCGGGACCAAGGGTAAAGATCACGCACTCGCCATCGCTCTCCTTGGCAAGTTCGACACCCTTAGCGATGGCACGGCGGCAGAACGGGTTGATCTCGAGCTCGATGCCATCACGCACCAATCGGCCATCAGGGCCAAGCTCCAAGGTCACGTGTCCGCCCTCGATGAGCGGCACCTGCTTGATCAACACAGCGATCCTGAGACCCTTTGACACGATTCCTCCCTCAATGGTTGCCCCGCCCGGGGCGTCCCGCCATTCTTCCCTCTTTTCCCCGAGGGAACCACCCAACGTGCAAATGTGGGCTCGGGGGGGTGGGAGCGAAACCGGTCAGGCGGCGGGCGCGAGGTCGCGAGCCCAAGCGTTAGAGCGTACGACGCACCGTGTCGGAGTAGTAGGCCCAGACACCGCCCATCGCCGGCTGGACGCCCGCCATCGATTCGATGAAGTGTGGGAGCTCCGCGAGCGGCGTGCGTCCTGACAGCTCGGCCACACTCTCCGCGGGGATCGAGCGGTGGTTCGGGCCCGCCGCACAGTAGGCGTACCAGTTCATCCGTGCCTGTTCCTCGAGCCAGAGCATCCGCATCACTGATTCTTCGAGCGAACTTCCCGTCGTCGTCGCGCCGTGCCCCTCCAAGAGAAGCGCGGGACCGCCACCGATAAGTGTCGCTACCTCGATCCCCTCCTCCTCCGTCTGAATTGTTTTTACATGGGGGTAGACCGGAATCTCGCGCGAGATCATCTCGACACCCTCCTGGCACATCGGCATCAGCGGAGCCTGGAGAACGCTCATCACTACGGCAAATCGCGGGTGCACGTGCGTTACCGACTGCACCTCGGGGTACATCTTGTAGATACTCGAATGCATCTGAACCTCAAAGCACTGCGTGGCGTTGGGCGGCCCCTCGACGAGATAACCATCGAGGTCGCAGACGATCATCTGCTCCGGCTCGACGGCAGCAAGCGCGTCGATCGCATAGCCGCGTCCCTTCACGATGAAGCGATCGGGCGCCTCCGGAACTCGCTTACTCGAGTGCCCCAGACTTGCGAGCACTCCGGTCGCGAGACCTAGCTCGGCGAGGATGCGATTGGCGACACAGACCTCATACTTCACATCTTCGAAGCTCATGGTTCCCTCCCTGTCGTTGCACGCAAAGAGGCGCCGGTAACCGCCACTGTGCGCACTGTGATGAGCGCATCGTAGTGAGGCGCGATACATTGCGCCCGGATTACTCCCTAAGTAGCGTCGGGTGTCCATGGCAACGACGGGGTTCTTCATTGACATCACCCCGCTGCGCCGATTCCGCGATTTTCGTCGACTCTGGTTTGGACTTGTCCTTGCCCAGATCGGCGGACAGTTCGGAATTGTGGCGGCGAGCTATCAGGTCTATCGACTCACCGGTTCCTCACTCGATGTCGGCTACATCAGCCTCGTCCAGCTCTTTCCTGCGCTGATTGGCTCAGTTCTCGGTGGATCGATCGCCGATGCGATGGACCGCCGGCGGCTCCTCATCATCACCGAGGTAACTATGGCGGTGGCGACCGCTGGGCTGGCACTCAACGCGGAGGCGCGTCATCCCACCCTCCTCCTGATCTTTCTCCTCGCCGCGCTCAATGCAGGTATCCAGGGATGCGATGCCGCTGGGCGCTCCGCGATGCTCATGGCTACGGTCGATCGCGACTACTTCGTGCAGGCCAATACATTGCGACAGCTCATTATTCAGGTCGCCGTAATCCTTGGCCCCGCGCTCGGAGGAGTGCTCCTCGCACCGATCGGCGCAAGTGGGGTCTTTTGGTGCAATGCCGGCGCTTTCATGGTGACCGCGATCGCGATCGCAACCCTGAAACCCTCTCGCCCATCGGGCGGAGGAACCCGTTTTGGCTGGTCCTCGGTCGCGGAGGGGTTCGCCTTCCTCCGTGGACGCCAAGCCCTACAGGCCTGTTTTGTCGCTGATCTCAATGCGATGGTCCTCGGTATGCCCACCTCGCTCTTTCCTGCGCTGGGGCTTACCTTCTTTCACGGCGGGCCCAAGACAGTCGGGCTCCTCTACGCCGCCCCCGGCGCGGGTGCGCTCATCGCGACGGTGCTCTCGGGTTGGACAAACCGGGTACGGCGTCCGGGGCGTGCGGTCGTCGCCGCGATCGTGATCTGGGGTGTGGCGCTGGCCCTCTTTGGTCTGATCCATCTCCTCGTCGTGGCGCTCCTGTTTCTCGGCATCGCCGGTGCTGCTGACGTCATCTCCGCCGTCTTTCGCGGTTCGATCGTCCAACTGGAGGCACCCGATGAGCTTCGCGGACGAATCTCATCGATCCAACTTGCCGTGGTGACGAGCGGACCTCGGCTTGGCAACGTGGAGGCGGGCGGCGTCGCGCAGGCGATCTCTAATCAGTTCTCTGTGATCTCGGGTGGCGTGGGAGCGGTGATCGGTATCTTGTGTATCGCGCGGGCGATGCCTCGTTTTCTCACCTATGAGATTGCCCCAATCGAGGAGGAGTCGACGCTCACGCCGTCGGAGTGACCTCGGCCATCTTTGGACCAAAACCACGGCGATAGACCATGAGCGTACGCCGGAAGGTGATCACGATGGTTCCCTCCTGGTTGAATCCCGTCGTCGCCACGGTCACGATGCCCACCTCGGGACGTGATTTGCTCTCACGCAGCGAGAGGACCTCCGACTGGGAGTAGACGGTGTCGCCCTCAAAGACCGGTGCCGGCAGTCGCACCTCGTCCCAGCCAAGGTTCGCGAAGACGTTTTGACTCACATCGGTCACACTTTGACCGGTGACGAGCGCAAGGGTAAAGGTGGAGTCGACAAGTGGACGACCAAACTCGGTCTGTTCGGCGTAGTGCCGGTCAAAGTGCACCGGTGCGGTGTTCTGGCTGAGCAACGTCATCCAGATGTTGTCGGTCGTGGTGATGGTGCGTCCAAGTGGGTGTCGATAGATGTCACCGACAGTGAAGTCCTCGTAGTAACGACCACGCCACCCCTCGACGACACGCCGTGCTGGCTCCTCTTTTCCCATCGTGTGCTCGTCCTCTCCTGTCACCTCATACCTCGCTCTCTCCGGCATGGCCGATGACGGCCCCGTGGTGAGCGTAGGTGACGGGCGCTAGTGAAAGTCACGGCTCCTCCATGAACCGGCATCGAGGATGAGCTCCTCTGCACGCTCAGCCACCACACTGATCACGCCATGCGCACGCTCAAGACGTCCGCGCACGATGATCCCTGCGCACAGAAGTTCTCGGCGATAACGCAGCCAGAATCCGGGCGAGCAGATGACATTCGTGAGAGCTCCCTCGTCCTCTACGTTTAAAAAGACCATCCCACTCGCGGTTCCCGGGCGTTGACGGTGTGTGATGATGCCAGCGATGAGCACCTTCGTCGATGCGGTCGTGGCGAGCTCAGCGATCGGAAGTACACCTCGTGCTCCAAGCATCTCGCGAAGTTGGGCGAGCGGATGTTCGCCGAGCGCGATCCCCGTCATCGAAAGATCAGCAACGGTCTCCTCCCGACTATCCATCGGTCGCAGTGCGGGCGGCGTCGCGCCGACCCCGATGCCAGCAAGACGCTCCTCTCCGGGCGTCGCGAGCGCTCCCAACGCCCAGATGCTCTGGCGCCGATGCAGGATCTCGCCTCCCGCATCGCTAAAAACTCCGATTCCCCTACAGGCTCCCGCGGTGGCGAGTCGTTCGAGTTGATCGGCGCGCGCGTGTGTATGGCGTGCCAGCTCATCGAGGCTCGCATAGGGACGCCCCTCTTCAATCACGCGCGCCAGAGCACTGCCGATTCCGCGGATCGCACCGACACCGAGGCGCACCGCGTAGCCATGTGGCGCAGCGGCGTCGTCAACCACGCCGGCGTGCGCTCTCCCGCTGTTCACATGTGCACCATGCACGATGACCCCATGTCGACGTGCATCAGCAACGAGTGACTGTGGCGACCAGAACCCCATCGGCTGTGCATTCAAGAGACCGGCGAGGAAGGCCTCGGGGTGATGCAACTTAAACCACGCTGAGGCATAGACGAGGTAGGCGAACGAGACCGCGTGCGACTCAGGAAAGCCATAGTTCGCAAAGGCTGCGAGCTGTGCATAGATGCGGTCCGCTACCTCGGGGCTCACCCCACGTGCGAACATCCCCTCATAGAGACGTTGCTGGATCTTGAGCATCCGCAGCGCGGAACGTTTGGAGCCCATCGCCTGGCGAAGCTGGTCGGCCTCGGTTGCGCTAAATCCTGCAACATCGATGGCGATCTGCATTAACTGCTCCTGAAAGAGCGGCACACCAAGTGTTTTCTTCAGCGAACGCTCGAGGAGTGGATGGAGATAGCTCACCTCCTCCTCTCCGGCCCGGCGACGCAGATAGGGATGTACCGAGCCCCCCTGAATTGGACCTGGGCGGATGAGTGCAACCTCGACGACGAGGTCATAAAAGCACCGTGGGGCAAGCCGGGGCAGCGTCGCCATCTGCGCACGCGACTCGACCTGAAAGACCCCCATCGAGTCGCCCTGACAGAGCATCTCGTAGACCGCGTCATCTTGTTCGAGAAGGGCGAGATCGACGGTGATCCCCTCCGCCTCGGCGACAAGGTCGACCATACGATGGAGCGCTTCGAGCATCCCAAGACCGAGAAGATCGAACTTCACGAGCCCCGCGGCAGCACAGTCATCTTTGTCCCACTGCAACACCGAACGACCAGAGCGACGTGCCCACTCGACCGGACAGACCTCAATCACCGGTCGGTCACAGATCACCATCCCGCCGGAGTGGATACCGAGGTGTCGGGGTGCACCCTTTAGCTCACCGACAAACCTCGCCACCTCCTCAGGTAGCACGGCAAGCGGATCGACGGGAGAGGTGGCCTGACCGAGGTGTCGCGAGCCAAAGCTCGCGACCTCCTTTGACCATGTACGCAGCGTCGACTCCGCGTAGCCAAGTGCACGGCCGACATCTCGGATCGCGCTACGGGTGCGATAGGTGATCACGTTCGCCACCTGTGCAGCATGCTCACGGCCATAGCGCGCATAGACGTAGGCGATCACCTCATCACGGCGGCCCGACTCAATATCAAGATCGATATCGGGTGGCCCCTCGCGCGCGGCAGAGAGAAACCGTTCGAAGAGCAGGCCGAGCGCGACGGCATCCACATTTGTGATGCCGAGCGCGTAACAGACCGCAGAGTTGGCTGCCGAACCACGCCCCTGGCAGTAGATCTCCTCACGACGGCAAAACTCAACGATGTCGTAGACGACGAGGAAGTAACCGGCAAAACCAAGCTCCGCGATGATCGCCAGCTCACGATCGATCTGCATCCAGGCACCATGCACCCGCTCACTCGTGCGCTCCCCATAGCGGGCGCGGGCGCCACGCTCACTGAGCTCGCGTAGATACTCCGCCTCATCCATCCCTGCGGGTACTGCAAAGGGAGGGAGCCCCGGTGCGTTCATCGAGAGATCGAATCGACAGCTCTCACCGATCGCGACGCTGTTTTCGACTGCGCCAGGGAAGCGAGAGAAGCGGCGTATCTGCTCCTCCCCCGACCGCAACGTCTGTCCCGCCCATGGTGGTAGCCAACCGGCGACCTCCTCGAGCGTGCGACGCGCGCGCACTGCGGCGACAAGTGTCGCCCGCTGATAGGCAGAGGGTCGTGCATAGTGTGCATTCGCGGTCGCAACGATCTCGACGTGCGCGCGCACTGCTAGCTCAGCGAGAATCTCATTGCGCGCGCCATCGAGCGGCGCCCCGTGGTCAAAGAGTTCGACGAAGAGGCGGTCACGGCCAAAGGTGGCGATGAGCTCGGCAAGTGCTCGGGCTGCGGCGCGGGGACCCTCCTCCTCAAGAGCACGTCGCACAC
Source organism: uncultured Acidimicrobiaceae bacterium (assembly GCA_903845085.1). Lineage (GTDB taxonomy): Bacteria > Actinomycetota > Acidimicrobiia > Acidimicrobiales > Bog-793 > CAIVND01. Next base: position 31,302 of record CAIMWD010000005.1, on the reverse strand, counting down.
TCCCATGACGACAGCCCGTCAGCACGAACCAACGGCCTGCATGTGCACTCGCGAGAGCGGCGAGTGAGAAGATCGGCTGCCCCTTCTCGCTCCCGCCGAGGTGCCCTCTTGCTATCGCCGCAGAGAGGTGGCGATAGCCCTGCGATCCCTCTGCGAGGACCAGAAGATGCTCCGCCTGAGGGTCGATCGCACCAGCGCGTATACCTGGTGGAGCACCCTCGCCGTGGGGCAGGCTGAGCTCCGCACCAAAGATCGTCGCCAGCCCCACCTCACGGGCGGCGGTCGCGAAACGGACCGCGCCATACATCCCGTTGTGATCGGTGAGTGCAAGCCCGCGGAGACCGAGGTGCACCGCCTCATCTACGAGCTCCTCGGGATCGCTCGCACCATCTAAAAAGCTGAAATTTGAGTGCGCATGGAGCTCGGTGTAAGCGACCCCGTGCGGATGCGCACGGGGTCGCGCACGGTGCAATTCGCCGAGTGGCAGAAGCCTCTCTGGAGTTACCGATATCGGGCGTCCCGCGAGGCGGCGCTCAAGCTCCGACCAGGGGATGAGCGGGTTGAAGGAGGGCACGATCACAGCGTAATCGAACATATGTTCGATTACTACCGGCACTTACTCCGTTGAGTTGACCGATTCCCCATCGGAGACACCAGCCAAAAAACCGCCTTCAGTGCCCCTTGGCAGCCGGTACGTGCTCAGTCATAGAGGCCCTCAAGCAGCCAGATCCCCGACCGCCACAGCAGAAGGAGAACCCGCTCATCACCGAGGAGCAGCTGAAGACGCGCCTGTCGGTGTCCCTGTCGACGATCCCACCAGCGCTCCTCAACTGGCCAGGGTGGCGACCAACCGGCGACTGTCACCCGCTCACCCGAGAGAAACACCACCTCCACGGGAACGCCATGGAGGATGCCGCGGCGATCGATCTGTACACCACCACCTCGTTCGTCGAGAAGTTCGACCGCCGGTAGCTCTGCAAAGAGCCGTGTCGGATTTGGTGTGGGGAGCTGACCGGGCCAGGGAGGGAGTGGGGCCACAGTGCGCGGGGCAGCCCCTACGGGATAGAGCGCAATCCGCTCACCGGGACCACGTCCACCTGCAAGGCGTGCAACACAGACCACTCCCTCGCCGAGGAGTGCCTCAAGACGGAGAGAGAGTCGCTCGATCTCCTCCGGGGTATGACGGGGAGCGCTAAAAAGATCGAGCTGTCCTCCCTGCGTCGAGAGAACCTCCCGGGCCTCAACGATGAGCGTGCTCACTCCGGGGGTTATCCCCTCCTCTATCGCAGAGAGACCCTCCTGTGCGGCGGCGAGCTGCCAGGAGAGCCGCTGCAAGAGTCCCTCATGGTCCCAGCCGTGATGGTGCTGCCAGAGCCGTTCGCTGAGATAACCATCACTACGGAGAAGACCGATCGTTGCGATCGTGCAGCGCAGACCCTGCTCCGCAAGTTGAGCGCAGAGGCGTTCAATCGACCCCGCTCCCTCAGCGAGAAGTACCTCGCTCTCGAGGATCGGTTCATCAAAGTGTGCAACGACGCTGATCGTTGACGGGCCCTCGTAGGGAATAGGCAGGGGTGCGCCGCGCGCCGCGGCGAGCTGATGTGCGACGAGACCAGCGTGTCCAAAGCGCGCCAACACATCATCAGCAGCGAGTTCGGCCAGCGCCCCAAGGGTGTCGATTCCAAGTCGCTGCAAGAGGTCCACCAACGCGATGTCGCGCAGCAGTGCGATGGGCAGCGGAGCAAGAAACTGTGCGCTCTCGCCCGGTGTAACTACCACCTTGCGCTCGGCGGCAAGCGTTGCAGCAAAGAGGCCATCGGCGATACCACAGCGCCAGGGAAATCTCTCTCCCTGGCGCTCCTCCAGCGCATGGAGACAGATGGCGACCTCCTCGGCGAGCATCTCCTCGCCACCGAAATAGCGAGCCGGTCCACGGGTGGGGAGAGCAATCCACCCCGGCTCTCCCAGCATCACCGTGGGCGTGATCTCACTGAGACAGTGCACGATCGGTTCGAACCGATGCACCTCACGTGCAGGGTCTCGCATCAGCACCTCCAGCGTAGGAACGAGGCGCTCCGCATCACGTTGTCGCTGTCCGATGGAAACACCTCCCGCCCGGGCCATCGGCGAGGCTGCGATCACACGCTGTGAAGCGACGACGACGCTTGATCGCTCCTCTTGGGCACCAAGGGCGATAAGTGGCCAGTCGTCGACGAGGACGACAAGGAGACGTTCGAGGGTCTCGGGGGCCACCTCCCTCCCCTAACCCGCCCGGTGAAACCGCGTGACACCATCCGTTGGTAGAGCGATCTCTGGAGCTACAAGGGGTGGCAGAAGGATCATCTGGGGTGTGTGCTGTGGAGGACGTCGCCGGTGATGCGTCGTGATCGAGAGCTCCCGTGCAAGAAGGCGTCCTGCTCCATCTCCGAGACCACGTGTGCGTGAGTGTGTCACCGTGAGGGTGACATCGGGCACCTCGCGCCAACGACGCGCTCTGTCGTTTGGATCGAGGACAAAGAGCACCGCAGCCCGCTCACGGGCGCGCCGCTGGAGACGCTCTGCATCAGCGCCCTCAAGATGGCGCTCATCACCGAGCAGCACCGCGGTGCAGCCCTCAAGGAGGATCGATGCCACGCGTGCGACCTGTGGCACCGGGCGAGCGATAACGATGAGGCGTGCGAGATCCACACCGAGTTCACTCGCGCTGAGAAGACCTACCCGTGCGAGGTTGACGATGCCGAGATAACCCGTCTCTCTGCTCATACGCGCAAGCACCGCAAGTGCGAGGGTAAGAAGGCCCTGCCCCTGCTGACCACGTACGACCACCGTGGAACCAAGGGGAAGTCCTCCCTCCCCAAAGAGTCCCGCCACCTCCCCATCAAGAGGAAGGCGCTCGGTCATGCCAGAGGGAGGAGGAAGGCCACGCACGACCTGATGAAGAAGGTTGCGCTGACGCTGGCGGCGATGGGGATCCTCCGAGAGAGGGACCTGAGAGAGGGGGTGAGTGGGATCGACCATCACCGGCTGAGGCTAGCACTTTTATCGAACATATGTTCGATAAAACTATTCAGATGTCGCGCTCCCTACCTGCGCCGTCCTCGACGGAGAAATCGCAACATCATGCCGGCGACGACCGCGATCACGCCGATCTCGAAGATGACAGAGAAGACACTAAAGATCGCGTGAATCACAATCGATGCCACGATCACCACGACGATCATGGCCCCCGCGCCACCGCCCACGTGCATGGGTTGGAGTCCGCCTTGCTTCCTCGGCTGGAGCATTGCCATACCTCCCTTATCAAGGCCACACTAACGATGGAGCCAGCGGACAGAACGTCGACAGCGGGTGCAGGTCGCGGTGTCCAATGTGCATCCACGCCAGCGAGTACCACAACGACTCTACGTACTCGCAGCTGCTCGCGGGCAAAGATGGCGCCCCGTCTCACTCAACTCCCGGGCATCGCTTAGCCTAAGGAGACATATGGCCTCCCCCACCGCCGCATCACCCGCCGCTATCGCTCGCACAAAAGAGCTCCGTGAACGTAAAGCGAAGCTCACCGAGGAGGTACTCCAGGGCACACTCGCTGCCGCTGATCTCCCCAAACGCTACGCCGCGCTCTGTGATGACTGGCTGCGTGAGCTCTTTGCCGAGGCGACCGGTGCCAAGTCGCAGGGTTTTGCACTCCTCGCCGTCGGTGGATATGGCCGTGGCGAACTCGCCCCCTCGAGTGATCTTGACCTCGTGCTATTGCATAAGGGACGCCGTCACTACGACCAAGTCGCAAACTCCATCTGGTATGCGATCTGGGATAGTGGCATCCACCTCGACCACAGCGTGCGCACCCGCAAGGAGGCGCTCTCTATGGCACGCGAGAATCTCAAGGTCATCTTGGGCCTTCTTGACGGCCGCGTGATCGCCGGTGATGAGGAGATCGCAGCACCGGTCTTTGCTGGCGCACGCGACCTATGGCAGCGCGACTGGGAGCGCTATCTCCCCGAGCTAAAGGAGTCGATCGCGACACGGCATAAAACCTTTGGCGAGCTCGCCTTCCTTCTCGAACCAGATCTCAAACAGGCCGAGGGTGGACTACGCGATGTCGGGGTCTTGCACGCAATCGGCGAGGCGTTGCCAGAGATTAAGGAGCTCGCGGACTCACATCAGATCCTCGATGCGGAGCGAACAATCACCGCCGCACGGGTTGCGGTGCACTGCCGTACCTCCTCCGCGGGTGACCGCCTCCTCCTCCAAGAGCAGGACCAAGTTGCACGCACACTGAATTACGCCGATGCCGATCGACTGATGGCCGCGATGGCCGAAGCGGGACGAGCGATCACCACCGCAATCAAAGAGACGTGGCATCGCATCGGCATTATTCAACGACCGCCGGAGGAGCCGGCCGTTGGTGAGGCAGCGATCGGTCCTGACATTATCTGGCGTCGCGGCGAGATTGCGCTGCGCGCAAGTGCCGATGTCGCCACACATCCAGAGCTCGCGATCAAGGTGGCACTCGCCGCAGCAGAGCGCGATGCGCTCATCTCACGAACCACTCTCGACCATCTCGAGCGGGACATGGTGGTACCGAAGGCGCCATGGTCTGACGATCTGCGAAATGCATTTATCGCGCTACTGCAGACCGGAGACGCGCTCGTTCCCGTGGTCGAGGCACTTGACCAACGTCGCATCTTTGAGTATTTCCTTCCCGAATGGACGGTCGTCCGTAATCGACCACAGCGGAACGCCTATCACCGATTTACCGTTGATCGCCACCTTCTTGAGGCGATCGCGCGCTCTAGTGAGCATCTCGGAATGGTTGGCCGACCCGATCTCCTCGTCATGTCGGCGCTGTTGCACGACATCGGTAAGGGAACGCCCGGCGACCACAGTGAGGTCGGCGTTGAAATCGGGACCACCATCGCACGGCGCATGGGATTCGATGAGCGCGACATTGCAACACTCAACAAGCTGGTGCTGTACCACCTGGTGCTCCCCGAATGTGCAACGCGGCGTGACATTGACGATCCGGCGACTGCGGCCCTGGTCGCAAAGCTTGTCGGGGATCACAACACACTCGAGCTCCTCGCCGCACTCACTGAGGCAGATGGTCAAGCGACCGGGACCTCTGCGTGGGGACCATGGAAATCAGAGCTTGTTGCCAACCTGGTGCAACGTGTCGAGGCAGTGCTCAATGGCGATGGGGTTGAGGCAGCAAGTGTGTTTACACCGACTCCGGAACAGGCAGCGCTTTTGGAGCGTGGCGAGGTTGCCCTGCTCGCACAGGGGCGGCGCATCACAGTCGTCGCTCCCGACACCATGGGACTTTTCGCTGCCGTAACCGGTGCGCTCGCGCTCCACGGCTGCAGCGTGCATCGTGCCACCGCAGTGGAGGGCATCCCCGGAATGGCGCTCGAGATATTCGACATCGAGCCCTCATTTGATCGCCCCGTCGATTGGACCAACGTGGAACGCGAGGTGATTGCTGCATGCACCGGCAAGACGCCGTTCACCGACCGACTTCGTCAACGTGACACGACCTACGCACGTAACCGCCGTCCGGCCTCTGCCTTCCCGACAAAATTTCACGTAAAGGTCGACAACAACGCCTCCGAGCGTGCGACCGTGATTGAGGTGCGTGCGACGGACCAATTTGGCCTTCTCCACAACATCACCTCGGAGCTCGCGAACTCTGGCCTCGATGTCGCCTCGGCGATGGTCGACACATTGGGACACGAGGTCATCGACACCTTCTACGTACACGATCACGAGGGCAACAAGATTGTGGATGAGTCGATGATCGCAGCGCTCACGGATCGTCTTTCCACGATAATTAGTCAGCCTGTTGAGGCCTAAGCGGATCCATCTTTTGTCGCCATTCGGGTACAAAATCAACTGATTTTGATTGCGATAAACCGGCACTGAGCAGGTTATTTAAAGTTAATACGGTGTAATTGCCATTACCCCCCGGTATGCTGATACGCACCAATCATTCACCCGACAGATGGTTCATGCGACCAGAGCGGGGAGTTGTTCGGCAGGGACGCAGTTTCCCCGAACGACCGCCTATCATCCCCACCTCTCTTTTCGCATGCCCACGATCTTGTCGCTGACCCCGCTTATTGACACAGCAGAAGGAGCCACGAATACCCCAGCCAAGGGCCATCCCCGTCTGCACCTCGCAGGACTTAACCCCTCGGTTCGAACTGCCCTTCCGGCATCGCACCACGAGACGCATGCATCAAGACGGCATGCCCGCATCCTTACCCACCTGGCTACGAAATCCAAGGAGGCAAGATGCGCAAGCACCCTTTGCTCGCATTCGCCGCGACATCGACCGGTCTCACGATCGGCTCGCTTATCTTTAGCGCCACTGGCGTCACCGCAGTATCCGCATCAGCGCACTATCGGTCTCCCAAGGCCGCACCAACGATGCCCAGCAGCGCTCACCGCAGCACTGCCGGTCATGTACGTATCGGTCATCGTCGACAACATGTAACGAGGTTTCTCTCGTCTACGGGACCTGCCCAGTTTCTGCTCCCCAATTCGGTAGCACAGACGCTCACTACACCGACAACAAGTTCGACCACGGTGTGGTCGCGCCTTCGTACCTGTGAGTCGAGCGGCAACTACGCCGAGAACAGTGGGAACGGCTACTACGGCGCCTACCAGTTCACCCTTGGCTCATGGACCGAGGTTGGTATGACGGGGCTTCCGAGCGCTGCCACAACTGCCACGCAGGATCTCGCTGCTCAGCGACTCCTCACGCTGCAGGGATGGGGCGCTTGGCCAAATTGCTCCTGGGCCATCGGCGTCGCCTGAGTTCTCGCACCCCCGGAGTTGCCTCCGGGGGTGCTTTGGCGTTCGCAGCCGCGAATGATCAATACTCTGTTCACCCGGCACACCGCGTCACTCCTCAACCTCGCTGTGCGCAACGACGATCTGCGTGAGGTTCCCCACCAGCGGAAGCAAATAGGCGATCGCGGAGATCATCACGCCCAGCAGCATCAGCCCCATCCCCATGAGACGTAGCGCGTGCATCGTCGTGAGAACGCCGCCGCCAGCGGCGACAACAACACCCGAGAGTCCACCCATCGAAGCGATATAAGCGATCCGCTCACTCTTTGGAGTGATGAGTAAGACGGTCACCGCGATCACACTCAACACGAGTCCTAAAACGGAGTGGAGAAGATAAAAGAGCTCACCCGAACGCGCCACGAGCCCATCTGGACGGGAGAAGGGGACGGCGAGAATGGCGACTATTCCCGTGATGAACTCCACCACCACGAGGGTGAGCAAGATGCCCCAGCGCCGGGAATGGCTCGCACTCTCTGACACAGAACTTGCCTCTCTCGCTGTGTTCACCGGTGATTGAGTTTAGGGGCCACTCTCCAAAATGATCTCCACGCAAGATTCATCATCTGCATCTCTGCGTGGCGGGATCGAGGCGGTACCATGGAGAGGACATCGTCACGGCTCACAAGGCCGACAGACCTTAAAAAGGTGGTATCCGTTGTCCGAGCGAGTTCCTCAACTCGACGACCAGATCGCGCTCACCTTCGATGACGTGCTCTTGCTCCCCCAGGCCTCTGATCTCATGCCCTCGGAGGCAAACACGGCGACTCAGCTCTGCGATCGACTCGAACTGAACATCCCGCTGATCTCCGCGGCAATGGACACCGTAACGGAGTCGCGCCTTGCCATCGCACTCGCCCGCCTGGGCGGACTCGGTGTGGTGCATCGAAATATGTCGCCTGACCAACAGGCCGCGGAGATCGATCGGGTGAAACGCTCCGAGGCGGGTATGGTGACCAACCCGGTAAAGGTGCATCCCGATCAGCTCGTCGCGGAGGCACTGGAGGTAATGGCGCGATTTCATATCTCGGGAGTGCCGGTTGTAGACGAGAGCGATCGGCTCGTCGGAATTATCACGAACCGAGATCTTCGCTTTCACGAGGACCCCTCTGTGCCCGTCCGAGAGGTGATGACCCGTGAGGGACTCATCACCGCCCCTGTGGGCACCGACCTTGCTCAGGCCCGTCGAATCCTGCAGGGTGCGAAGGTAGAGAAGCTTCCGATCACCGACGCCGATGGACGTCTTCGGGGACTGATCACCGTGAAGGACATCACTAAACAGGAGCAGCACCCATTTGCCTGTAAAGACAGCGCAGGGCGCCTGCGAGTTGGCGCCGCTATAGGCGTCGGCGAAGATGCGCTCGCTCGCGCAAAGCTCCTCATCGATGCTGGCATCGATGTGATCTGTGTGGATACGGCACACGGTCACTCCATGAGGGTGATCGAGACCGTCCACGAGCTCCGCGCCAATTGGCCACAGGGTGTCATCGTCGGCGGCAATGTCGCAACGCCGGCGGCGACTCGTGCGCTCGCAGAGGCGGGTGCCGATGTGGTGAAGGTCGGAATCGGCCCAGGTGCGATCTGCACTACCCGGGTTGTTACTGGAATTGGCGTACCGCAGTGGTCAGCAATTCAGCAGTGTGCGATGGCGGCTAAGGGTTACGGCGTCGGCATCATCGCCGACGGTGGTATCCGCTACTCGGGCGATATCGCAAAGGCGATCGGTGCAGGTGCACACGCCGTCATGCTCGGCAGCCTCTTTGCGGGTGTCGACGAGAGCCCTGGCGAGATCGCAATGATCGGTAATCAACCACGAAAGCTCTATCGCGGAATGGGTTCGATGGGTGCGATGTCATCGCGTTCATTCTCGAAAGACCGGTACTCGCAGGACGATGTGATCGATGCGGAGAAGGTGGTTCCCGAGGGAGTCGAGGGCAACGTCGCCTATCGCGGTCCCATGCATGAGGTCGTCCACCAACTCGTAGGAGGTCTTCGTCAGGCGATGGGCTACTGCGGAACGCCCACGATCGCGGAGCTCCGTGACCGAGCGCAATTTATTCGCGTGACGCCGATGGCGAACCGCGAGAACCATCCCCATGACCTCTCGGGCGTCGTCGACGCACCAAATTACTGGGCAAGCGAGCTCTAAGAGGTCACGACCACTACGCTCGCTAGGGAACTCGCCGAGCGCTACCGGGTCACAGAGGGGACAACATCAGATGCATATCTCCGCCAAGGTCGAATACGCCGTACGGGCGCTCCTCGTCCTTGCTGCGCACGGAGGCGGCCCGATGTCGGGTGTTGCACTCTCGCAGGAGCAGGATCTCCCGGCAAAATTCCTCGATGGGATCCTTGCCGAGCTGCGACGTAACCACATCATCGTGAGCCAGCGTGGCGCAGATGGTGGATACCGACTTGCTCGCGACGCGGCAACAATCACGCTGGCCGACATCATCCGTGCGATCGATGGCCCACTTGCCGCGGTGCGCGGAGAGCACCCTGAAGAGACCTCCTATTCGGGGGCGGCATCAAGTCTCAAGGATGTATGGATCGCCGTGCGGGCGACGCTGCGGAGCGTGCTAGAGACGACGACGCTTGCCGATGTGGTCAGCGGAAAGCTCCCGGCGAACGTGCGCAAACTCGTCGGTGATCCCGACGCCTGGGTCTCGCGATGACCCGGCACTCGACCTCCCGCACGACCAGAGTGCTCCCCCAGTCTCCTGCGATTCTGAGGTGCCCGCGACAAGAGAGCGAGTCGAACTGATGCGTGCGATCGTCTATACCGAGTTTGGCGGGCCGAAGGTGTTGCAGCTGGTCGAGCGCGAAGTTCCACTCCCCCAGCCCAATGAGGTCCTCGTTCAGGTGCATCGCTCCGGCGTAAACCCGACCGATTGGAAGTCGCGTCGTGGTTCGAGCGCCAAGCCCGCCTTTGCGGAGATCACGCCGAACCAAGATGGCGCAGGCGTGATCACCGCCGTGGGAACGGACGTCGATGCCACACGTGTAGGTGAGCGAGTTTGGATCTATGAGGCCCAGCACAATCGAGCCTACGGTACGGCGGCGGACTACCTTGCGATCGATTCGGCGCACGCGGTGGCGCTCCCAGAGAGCGCAAGTTTTGATCTCGGCGCAGCGCTTGGGGTGCCCGCGCTTACCGCTCATCGATGCCTCACGATCGCCGAGGATGGACCATCTCGCCTTACACCTGGCGCCCTTGCCGGCAAGAACATCCTCATCGCCGGCGGAGCGGGCGCAGTCGGACATGCAGCGATCGAGCTCGCCCGTTGGGCGGGAGCGCGAACGATCGCGACGGTGAGCTCCAAAGAGAAGGCCGAACTCGCAAAACGAGCGGGAGCTGACCTCACGGTGAACTACACCAAATCACACGCGATTGAAAAGGTCCGAGAGTTCGCCCCCGTGGGAATCGATCTTGTCGTGGAGGTCTCCTCAGCAACGAATCAGGAGCTCAACGCGGGCGTTTTGAAGAACAACGGCGCCATCGCGATCTATGCGAGCGGCGTTGAGCCGCTCAATCTCGAGATTCGTACGATGATGAAGCTCAACGCGCGCATTCAGTTCGTCTACCTCTATAGCGTTCCGGATGAGCCCAAAGCCCATGCCGTCGCCGATGTCGCTGCCGCACTGAAGGCAGGCGTTCTCCGCGTGGGCGAGGAGTTTGGTCTGCCGCTCGGGCGCTTCTCCCTTGAGGAGACGCGTGCTGCCCACCGTGCAGTCGAACATCACTTTGTCGGCAAGGTACTCATCGACGTGGTCCCCTAGGGATGTAACCGCTCCCACCCTCCAGCTCCGCGAGAAGGTGTCGCTAAGCGCGTGGCAGGACGAGGGGTCGCGTTGGGGTCAAGACCATCTTCGGGTCGTGCCAATCTACGCCGACGACGTCGACATAGAGCTCGATCTCGTTGCCGTCGGGATCTTGCACATAGAGGCTATGGGTGACCGTGTGATCTGAGGCACCAACGATCGTGACCCCCGCTGCGTGAAGCTCAGCGATCGCGGCCACAAGATCGGCATCATCGTTGCCGATCTTGAGCCCAAGGTGATAGAGGCCGGCGCGGCGACCCTGTCCGGGATGAGGTGCTCCCTCGCCTACCTCGATGAGGAAGAGCTCATGATGCGTCCTTCCCGTCGTGAACATCGCGGTCCGTGCCATCGGATGTGCGGTGCCCTCCTCGACCGGCACCGTGATCTCGGGAAACCCGAGGACATCACGGTAGAAGTGGACCGACCGTTCCAGATTCTTTACGAACAAAACTGCGTGACCAAGCTCAACGATCTGCATGATGCCTCCTTTGGGAACATGCACTCACCATAGGGTGGCGAGAAACGCGCCCTACTCTCTTTAACACCAGAGTGGGCAGATCTCTTCCAAAGGCGTAGGGCGACCGAGCTAGATCCCGATGTGCGTGAGAAAGAGTTCGTGCAGGCGCCTGTCGGAGGTGAGCTCCGGATGAAAAGAGGCGATGAGCACCCTACCCTCCTGGCAGACCACCGGACGGAGCTCTTCTCGGTATTCGACTGCAGCGAGCACACGCACACCCTCGCCGTATCGCTCCACAATTGGCGCTCGAATAAACACGGCGTGCATCGGCGAATCGAGACCGGTGATGGAGAGGTCTGACTCAAACGATTCCAATTGGCGGCCAAACGCGTTACGTCGAACCACGATGTCTATCGCTGCGAGTGGAACCTGATCGGCGCGGCCATCGAGCACGGTGGTCGCAAGCAAGATCATCCCTGCACAGGTCCCAAAGGCAGGCATGCCCCCTGCCAGTCGTTCGCGAAGTGGACCATCGAGACCCGAGGATCGCAGCAACATACCAAGCGTCGTCGACTCGCCACCGGGGAGCACGAGCGCCTCGACTCCCTCGAGCTCGGCGGGCGTCCTTACGCTCTGTACGCGGACGCCGAGGGCACTCAGCGCGTCCGTATGTTCACGCACGTCACCCTGTAGGGCGAGAACGCCGACCGTCGGTGATGGACTCACGATGGAAAGTTCTGTTCGCGAGGTCGGGAATTACCAGCCACGCTCCGCAAGCCGTGTCTCGAGTGAGGCAATCTCAAAGCCACGCATCGCGTCGCCGAGTCCGCGAGATACCTTCACCAACACCGCAGGATCGTCGTAGTGCGCCGTTGCCTCGACGATGGCAGCTGCCATCCGCACGGGGTCTTCGCTCTTAAAGATCCCCGAACCAACGAATACCGCCTCAGCACCGAGCTGCATCACGAGTGAGGCATCAGCCGGGGTAGAGAGACCACCGGCACAGAACAGCGGGACGGGAAGCTTGCCGGTCTCGTGGATCTCGCGTACGAGGTCGATCGAGGCCTGTAGGTTTTTTGCCCAACCAAAGAGCTCCGTGGGGTTCGCCGCGCGGATACGACCGATGTCGCCGAGGATGGAACGGAGGTGGCGCACCGCCTCCACCACGTTTCCGGTACCCGCCTCGCCCTTCGAACGGATCAGGCAGGCACCCTCTGAGATGCGACGCAGCGCCTCACCGAGGTTCGTTGCTCCGCAGACAAAGGGAACCGTGAAGTTCCACTTATCGATGTGGTATGCCTCATCTGCAGGGGTGAGCACCTCGCTCTCGTCGATGTAGTCGACGTTGAGCGACTCAAGTATCTGCGCCTCGGCGAAGTGACCGATCCGTGCCTTTGCCATCACCGGAATGGTGACCGCCTCTTGGATTCCAATGATCAGCTCAGGATCACTCATCCGTGCGACTCCGCCATCGCGACGGATGTCGGAGGGGACGCGCTCGAGCGCCATCACCGCGACCGCTCCAGCATCCTCGGCGATCTTTGCCTGCTCGGCGTTGACGACGTCCATAATGACACCGCCGCGGAGCATCTCCGCAAGCCCGCGCTTCACCCGTACGGTGCCGGTGGTGCGCTCATTAACTCCGTCAGCTGCAGATGTGTTCGTCATGGGCAACGATTCTACCCTTCCCCCGCCGATCCCCCTCACCCCTACCCCAGGTAGGAACGAGGAGAGATCTGACCAAGTGAGATGGAGTGAGAGAGCTACAGCGCAGCGAGAACGGCGTCAGCGGAGCTGACCTCTAGACCTGGTCCAGGCTCAACGGCGAGGTGGGTGACGACACCGTCATCCAAGATCATCGCATAGCGCTGCGAGCGGATGCCCATGCCGAATCCGGTGCCGTCGAGTACGAGGCCTATGGCCTGAGCGAACTCAGCGTTGCCATCCGCGAGCATGAGTACCGCGTCGCCGGTATTTTGCTGCTCTCCCCAAGCACCCATCACAAAGGCGTCGTTCACGCTGATACAGGCCACTGTGTCTACGCCCTTGGCGGCCAGTTCCTCTTCACGGATAACAAAACCTGGTAGGTGGTAGTCCGAACAGGTTGGCGTGAATGCGCCGGGGACGCCAAAAAGTACAACCTTGCCAGAGCCGAGAACCTCACGCGAACCCACGCTCTTTGGTCCCTCGGAGGTCATCTGTCCGAGAGCTACCTCGGGAATCTGGTCGCCGATGCTGATCGCCATCTCTGAATCCTTCCATGCTGCACGATTAAGGGGGAGGTCACCACCGGAGATACCCGCGACGATGATCGACATAGCTTAGAGGTGATGCCCCCCATCTCATCGCCCTCCCCACCCAAGATCCTCCTCGCGCCGGATAAGTTCCGAGGCACCGCATCCGCGAGCGAACTCTGTGCTGCGATGGCGAGCGTTGCCGGCGAACTCGGGATGACAACCACGGAGATCGCGATCGCCGATGGTGGAGAGGGGCTCCTCGAGGCCCTCGGCGGAGCGCCCCAGCATTCGATCGTGACCGGGCCGCTCGGAGATCCCGTCATGGCGGAGTGGCGCCTGATCGCCGATGGTGACCGCCGCACTGGCGTTATTGAGATGGCGCGTGCCTCGGGGATGCGCGCTCTCGAACCGGGGGTTACCAATGACCCGTGGTCGGCGACGACCTACGGGACTGGCGAGCTCATCATCGCGGCGCTCGAGAGGGGCGCCACCGAGATCATCATTGGTTGCGGAGGGTCGGCCACCACCGACGGCGGTATGGGAGCGCTTGCAGCGATCGGCACGGCACTTGATGACCACAGAGTCCCGATACTGGTCGCCTGCGATGTGACCACGACCTATATCGATGCCGCAGCCGTCTTCTCGCCTCAGAAGGGGGCAGATCCAGAGATGGTGCGTCAACTTCAGCAACGACTGATCGCTCTGCAGATTCAGATCCACCACGATTTCGGGATCGATCTCGCCTCGGTACCCCGGAGCGGGGCAGCAGGGGGGCTTGCCGGAGCACTCAAACTCGTCGGTGGCGAGCTGGTCTCGGGTGTTGCCCTCGTCGCCGATCGACTGGGACTCGATAGAGCGATCGACTCCTGTGACCTCGTCATCACCGGAGAGGGACGTTTTGACGCCACCTCACTCGAGGGGAAGGTTGTTGGAGAGCTTCTCGCTAGAGCTGGCACACGCCCGACTGCGGTGCTGGTCGGTACGGCCGATCGCTCACTTGACCACGCGAAGTACCCGAATGCACGGCTCTACTCACTCGCTGAGCGTTTCGGGAGTGATCTGGCTCTCCATGCGACACTCGATCTCGTCGCGACTGTCTCCCGCGAGTTTTTGATCAATTATCGCGATCGGGGTGGACTCTGATAGTGAATCGCAAGGTCAAGACCACGCGGTAGCTCCTCCTCGGGCCAATCGAAGAGCTCGACCGCCTGTGCACAGGCGTAACGATCGGTCATCCCGCCCACGTAGTTGATCGCCTGCATAATCGCCTCCTGCTCTCCGGCAAGTGGGCGTTGCTCGCCGGTCGCAATGGGATGGAGGCTGTAATGATCTACCAATGCACGCAGCATCTTGATCACCCGTTGACCCTGAGCGACGGAGTCATCACGTGCATAGATGCGCTCATAGTTGAAGGTTCGCAGTGCAGCGAGCGCCTCTGCGATCTCTGAGCTCATCGATATCTGTCCGGTAGTCGCCGAGGTCAGTACGAGATCGCGGACGAAGACATTGAGCTGTGCATCACGACGGACACCACACCGATCGATTACGACACGGGGAAGCTCTTCGGTTGAGACGATGCCTGCAGCGATCGCATCCTCAAGGTCATGGGCACAATATGCCGCTCGATCGGCCCAGGAGACCACCTCGCCCTCAGGGGTACAGGGACGCGGACGCGACCAGGAGTGGTTGCAGATACCGTCGGTGACCTCGCGGGTGAGGTTAAGTGGGGCGAGGGTGACCTCCGCACCCCATACCGCGTGGTCGTATCCACCCTCAAGATAGGGGGCGAAGGCGTCCTCGCTGGGATGGCCTCCGGGTCCATGCCCACAGTCATGCGCGAGCGCGATCGCCTCGGTGAGTGCCACGTTGAGACGTAGAGCGCGTGCGATCGCCGTAGCCACCTGCGCAACCTCCAGGGCGTGCGTGAGGCGAGTCCTCTGATGGTCATCGGGGAAGATGAATACCTGGGTCTTACCGGCAAGTCTCCGGAACGAGTTTGAGTGCAAAATTCGATCGCGATCGCGCTCAAAGCAGGTGCGAAAGGGATCGGGCTCTTCCGCGATTCGGCGCTCGCCAGCTCCACGGGAGAGTGTCGCTCCAGAGACCAGCGACTGCGCCTCCTCCTCCTCGCGCGAGAGGCGATCGAGCACCCTGTTCTCGCCGATCGCGACACCTGGCTCACGGTGGGCAAAGACGACGCCCTCCTCCTGGTGGCCCTGCATCGTCGAGGCCCAGAGCGCTGCACGGGTGGCCGTCTCGCCATCCAATTCGACTCGCGGCTCGTGGGTCATCTACGCCTCCATTACCTTCGACCCAATGCTACGGGTGCGCTGTATCGCTCATCCGTGTGGTGAAATCTCCACACTAGGAGAGGGTAAGTTCCTTTCGGAAGATGCGCGTCGGTGCAAGTCCAGCGATGCGATGAGCGAGCGCGGCAAATATCAGCGCGGTCGCTCCCTCGGGGTCACTAGCGACTATCGGGGCACCCTCATCGGAGCCGATACGAAGCTGCTCCACCAGTGGGATAGTCGCGAGGAGTTCCGTTCCGAGTGCGTTCGCAAGGCGTTGACCTCCACCCTCACCAAAGGGGGTAAGTCGACTCCCATCGGGGGTCTCTAAGTAGGACATGTTCTCGATCACTCCACGTACCGGAATCTTCATCTGCTTCGCGAGTGAGCCCATGCGCTTTGCCACGCGCTCTGCCGAATCTTGCGGTGTCGTCACGACATAGATCTCTGAACGGGGTAGCTGTTGCACCACAGAGAGTGCAATGTCGCCCGTGCCGGGAGGCATATCGATGAGGAGAAACTCGGGTGCGCCCCAATGCACATCAACCAAAAACTGCTCAATTGCGCGGTGCAGCATTGGTCCCCGCCAGGCGATCGCCTGCTCCTCGTCAACAAAGAACCCAATCGAGATACAGCGCACGCCCTGGGCGACCGGAGGGATAATCGTTGTGCCCAATACGATCGGCAGATACCGCACACCGAGCATTCCGGGAACCGAGAAGCCATAGATATCGGCGTCAAGGATGCCCACGCTATGGCCCGCCTGAGCAAGCGCAACCGCCAAATTCACCGTGATCGATGACTTTCCGACCCCGCCCTTACCCGAAGATATCGCGAGCACGCGTGTAGCGGAGGATCGGTCGGCGAACGGGTTGGGCCGCTCGGTAGTAGGTCCGTGGTCACGACCTGCAGCAGAGGGGGCTGTCATGGGGGTGCTCTCCGCGAGCTTGGCGCCAAGCGCGGACCGCTCATCCTCGGTGAGATCAACAAGGTTGAGCACGATCTCGCTCACCTCCTCCCCGCTTGCGGCAAGAAGGCGGCGGCGCAGCTCCGACTCTGCGGGATAGTCCGGTCCCGGCACCCCGATATGCACTTCGGCCACGCCCCGTCGCAGTTTCGTCTCGCGAAGTGTGCCGAGCGTACGGAGGCTGTGGAAAAGAACTGGGTCAACAACCTCATTGAGCGCAGCAAATAGCGCTTGATCAACCGATCGTTTCATAAAAAAAGTTCAGCTCCATCCGCGCAAGGTAACCCTGCTACCTGCACCTTGTTCGCAGTACGCACCGCTACGATAGCGGCTGTATAGCGCTACGGACCATCCGTGCGACCGACACCGCGAGAGCGCGGTGTCGATACCAGAGAACGATGAAGGAAGTGCGTTGGCGACCCCTCCTCGATCACCCCTGCCGCTCCCGCAGCGCGATGCGGAGAATGACGAGACCTTTTCCGCAGCTGTCGCCGCGGTAACTTCCGCCTTTGGTGACAACACTCGACGCCAGATCTATCTCTTCGCCCGCGATGGCGAGGGCGTCACCGCCGCAGAGATCGCAAAGCGATTTGCGCTTCATCCCAACGTCGCCCGTCACCACCTCGACAAACTTGCTGCCGGTGGCTATCTCGAGGTGCACCTTGACCACTCGCCCACCGGAGCGGGACGCCCCTCAAAGCGCTATCGGCGCTCCACCCGCGCGACCACTCTGGAAATTCCACCACGTCCTGACGAGTTGATGATCACGCTGTTGGTTCGTGCTCTCTCGCTGCTCGAACCAGGGGTCGCGGAGAAGATGGCGCAGGAGGTCGGCGAGGAGTACGGACGCATGCTGGCCACACAGATGTCGCCCGGTGACTCTCAGCGCTCCAGCCGGACGGCGATGCTTGCAGTCGCCGACGCGCTTACCGCACATGGATTCGCCGCCCACGCGGAGCAGCGTGCGGCCTCGATGAGCATTATTCGCGACCACTGTCCCTTTGGCGAGGTGGCCTCAGAACACCCGGTTCTCTGTGCGGTCGACCGCGGCATGGTGCAGGGTCTGATGGAAGGACTGTGTGGCGAGGGCGTACCCGTACAACTTCGCTCGCGTGCACATGGTGATGAGAGCTGCGAGAGCATCTCGGCGAGCTGACCCCTCACGGTTCGTTGTTGATCAAATGGAAGAACTAACCCCGCAACGCGGCGGCGATCGCCGTAGGTACGGAGTGTCCCAGTGCGCGGTAGATCGTGCTCACCTGTGGTGCAAGCGCTTGCAAAAGCGCGGTACTTGGGTGATCACTCAGCAGCGCCGCAAAATCACGGAGCGCTAATGCGCCGTTTCGTTCATCCTCATAACGAGCGATACCACCCAGCCCGCGCGCATCGGGGTAGCCCGGAGCAATCGCCACCGCGTGCGCAATTTCTGCGTCGCCACGCTGCACGATCGTCGGCTGATGGGCATCGATTCCAGAGAGTCGGATCAACCATCCCTGATAGGTAAGTGCCTCGTGCTGTAGTGGGACCTGCGAGAGTATGTGGCCGTAGAGGCTGATCGCGACGGATATCTGCCCACTCCCGGCAAGAGAGGAAGCCTGCGCTAACTCCTGTTCGACGAGGAGCGACTGCGAGAGCGAGATCGATCCTGTCGCACTCTGTCCGGGAAGGCGCACGCCAGCGATGTGAAGTGCAAAGAGCGTGACACCGGCGATGAACCACAGCAGGAGGAGTGCGGAGATCCTCCGGCGCATCCGCGAACGACCAAGTTGATGGCGTAGGCCCGCAAAACCGCCCCGCGTGCGCGTGTCGCCTGAGGCAGCATCTGCATCTCGCTGCAGCTGCCCGGTGAGTGCCACGGTGCGCGCGACATAACGATTTCGAAGGCGGCTGAAGTCCTCCTCACTGAGATCTCCCGCGGCATACTCGCGATCGAGATCACTTACGGCATTGAGGAGCTCGTCGCGTTCGGCGAGAAGTCGCTCGCGAGCAAACCGCTCCTCCCCCTTGGCACTCACGGAGTCCCGCCGGGAACGCCCTCTACCGAAGTCCGTTCAGCGAGGAGCTGCGCAACGAGCGCGAGATCCTCGGGGCGTGCCTCGGCTTCGGTACCTGCACGGCGGCGCCAAAGCGCAAGAAGCACCAACGCAAGCGCGAGGAAGACCACCACTGCAGGCACGATCCAGATCGCACGGTTAGTTGGCGACAAGAGCTCTCCCGTTCCGTACTCACCCACTATGCGCGCCTCAATTTGGCTGTCCGTCAGCCCCTGGTGCACCCAGATCGAGATAGTCCGTTTGAGGTCGTTTGCCCCAACCGTCTCTGATTGTGAGAGCGAGGCATTCGCACAGGAGGGACACTTGATGATGTTCTCCAAGTTCGTAATACGTGCCGCGGGAGTCTCGACACTGGGGTGCCGCTGCCCGATACCAATTAGCGCGACGACGAAGATCGCCAGTGCGATCCATGCAGTCCGCGAGGACATCGCCGAACGAACCGGTGCGAGTGGCGATCTCATAGCCGCGCTGACTCCGCGGTGCGAATCAAGGAATTGAGCTCAGGAAGCGTCACCTGGGAGGTAATCGCACTCAGCACGCGACCAGAAGGATCGATGAGAAACAGGTCGGGAGGATCGGCGACACCGTAGGACTGTGCAATAGCGCCTGAATCAACCACTGTTGGCCAGGTGACACCATAGTGACCTACGAAAGCGGCTGCATTCGCGCGTACGTCATCGATGTCGACACCGAGGAGCGCGACACGCCGATCGAAGCGATGTGAGAAGGCAAAGGCCTCAAGACTTGGCTCCTCCTCAAGACAGGTAGCGCACCAGCTGGCAAAGAAGTCCACAAGGACATAGCGACCGCGAAACTGCGCAAGCGAGACAGGACGACCGCCAACGAGGTCATTCCCGCTTATCACTGGCGCCAGATGGCCGCCAAGAGAGGTGGTTGGCGTCTTGGCCGGTGCTCCGGTTTGTACCGCAAGAAATGCAATCAGCGCAACCGCGATAAGCCCCACTCCGATAGCCGACCTTCGCGCGCGCGGTGTGACTGTGGGCACCATTAGCGACCCTCCCCCACAGCAATACTGAGGAGCTCCGGTAGGGCAACACTCGATGGGTCGGTCGGACGTCGGCGAGCACCGGGAACGATGGAGAGTAAAGCACCCACGACACAGAGCCCACCACCAACCCAGATCCACATCACCAGTGGTTCCATGATGACCTCCAGTACCACTGGCAGTCCCGGCCCAGCGCCACTTGCGAGTTCGAGATAGAGATCACCCGTCACCGTCGAATCGATCGATGGCATCGCCGTCGAGGTCGGTGAATTATTGAAATTCACAATTCCTGGTCGATAGGTCCCATCGCCGGAGATCGCGATATCGGCGAGATATCCCACGGCAGATGGCGCGTGAACTCGCTGCCAACCATTAAAGGTGAGTCGATGCCCCCCAACGACGGTCGAAGCTCCCGCGCGAAGTGTGATGAGTGTGCGTGTTGCGTAGGAGGTCGAGGCACAGAGTCCGACCGCGATCACAATGATGCCGAGATGGGTCACCATTCCACCATTCGCGCGACCCACCACGCCACGCCACCATCCAAGACCATGGCGATGCGCTGCTCCCATCGCAAGGGTGAGTTGGCGAAGCGCAGCGCTCGCGGCAAAAGTTCCAAGAAAGAAGGTAATCAGCGGAACCATACCTCGGACGCCTACTCCAACCAATACCAGCAACAGCCCCAGCGCGAGCCAGGCAGGGATCCAGAGTCGCTGACGCATGACGCCAGCTCCAGCCTTTCGCCAGGGCAATGCGGGAGCGATCGCCATCAATAACAGGAGCGCGAGGCCAAGCGGGACGCTAAAGGCATCGAAGAATGGACGGCCAATCGAGATCGCACTGCCATTCATCGCCTCGACCAGCACGGGGACGACGGTTCCAAGAAGGACCACGAATGCAAAGGCCGCGAAGGCGAGGTTATTGAGAAGAAAGGCGCCCTCTCGCGATACCGGAGCGTCTATGGAGCCCGCAGAGGAGAGGCGGTCGCCCCGCCAACCGATCAGCGCGATACTGCCGAGTAGGACTATTGCAAAGAAGATGAGCAGCGTTGGGCCGAGTCCTGAATTCGAAAAGGCGTGCACAGAGACCACCACACCTGATCGAGTGAGGAAGGTACCAAGGATCGTGAGCGCAAAGGTGGCGACGAGCAGCGAGAGGTTCCAGATACGCAGCAGGCCTCGGCGCTCCTGGACCATCACAGAGTGCAGGTAGGCGGTAGCGGTTAACCAAGGCAGGAGAGCGACATTTTCGACTGGATCCCACCCCCAGACGCCTCCCCAACCAAGCGACTGATAGGACCACCACGCGCCCAAGACGATACCGATCGTGAGACAGCCCCACGCAAAGATCGTCGCCCGACGCGTGGCGACAAGCCAGCCCTCGCCGATACGGCCGGTGATGAGCGAGGCGATCGCAAAGGCAAACGGGACCGTAAACCCGACATAACCGAGATAGAGAAAGACGGGATGAAAGGCGATGAGCAGATTGTCCTGCAGGAGGGGATTTGGTCCGGTGCCATCAGCGACCACCTGCGCCGCGCGCACAAAGGGATCGGCTGGGCCGAGCAAAAGGTAGAAGAAAAAAAAGAGTAACCACGCCAGCAACGACGAGTGCCACCACAAAAAGTCGATCGTCAAACCGAGCGCGAAAACGCAGAACCATTGCGGCGAGATATCCAGATAACACCGTCGCCCAGAGCAAGATGGAACCCTGTAACGCTGACCAGAGCCCAGTGATCGAATAGAGCAATGGCGTCTCGCGCGAGTTATTCGCCGCCACAAAAGCGAGCGAGAAGTCATGGGTAACGAGTGCGCGTTCCATCGCTGCCATAGCGATGAGCGCACCGACGAGCGGCACAAAGGCGAGGCGTGCCGCAAGGCGAGATCCCCGAGAATTGGGTCGCGCCAGCCCCCACAATGCCGCCATGATGACGAGGAGCGCACCGATTGATCCGAGCACGTCGCCGAGTTGGCCGATGGTTGCGTTCACCGCGTTGACGTCGCTCTGCATCGATTGCGGGACGAAATGCCCGGAGGAATCTGCCACATCACATCAATGCACCGAGCCGTTTGGCGCGCGCACCCGGTTGGGGTGGGCGGCAATATAGCTATTCGAATGTTTCACCAGAATCTGGTCGGAGGTAAAACGAAGCCCTCCCCCAACAAAGTGACCGAGAATGACGACGGGGACATCTGCCTGAAAGAGTTCGGGGGGCTCTCCGTAATTGGTCACTTGAATCTGATGATGACGTGATCCGGCGATGAGAAAATCAACGGTTGTCTTGTTGGGGTACGAGATGGTGTGCGCTACAACAAGTCCCTCGAGCTGGAAGGTACTTCCGCCAAGGGAGCTTCGAGCAGCGATCGCCTGATCCACTGTCTTGAAGTAGGTGATCGAGTTCGAGAGCGTCTTGTAAAGGAGGAACCCGACGGCGAGGGAGATGACCGCTCCAACGAGACGCAGTCTCCGTCGCGTCTGGCGGCGTGCGATGGCTACCTGGGTATCCGCTCGCTGGTGCATGGTGTCCGCCACCGATGGGGTGCTCTGTGGCGAAGTTGGTGCCGCCGGGGAAGGACCGGCGGATCGATCGATCTCGCTCATGAACGACCCTTGCGCCGCTGTCGGCGCTGTCGGTAGATGAGCGAGGCCGCGTGGACCCCAACGGCGATGAAGGTCACCAGATAGCCCACCAGGACGTAGTGGTTCATCGACCCTCACCCTGGCGTGCCAGCAACGAGGCATTTACCTCATCCTCATGCGTACGCTCCTCACCGGCACCGATGCGATACCGGATCATCACCATCCACGCGTAAGTAAGCGTGAAGGCAATAAAACCCAAGAGGAGTGTCCAAGCCATCGAGCCATGGATATAGGTCTTATTAGTTGTCGGATTTAACACCGTGGGTGCTTGATGAAGGCTCTTCCACCACAACACGGCGAAATAGACGACCGGAACATCAACGAAGGCGACGAGCGCGGCGATCGCCGAGCGGCGTGCGCGAAGTTCGCGGTCATCGGGGACCCTCCGTAACGCGAGATAGCCGAGATAGAGGACAAACAGGAGCGCCGTGGTGGTCAACAAAGGATCCCAAGTCCACCAGGTGCCCCACGCGGGGCGACCCCAAAGTGAACCAGTAACCAAGAGCAATCCGGTGAAAAGTACGCCCACCTCCGCAGTCGCCCCAGCGAGTTGGTCCCAGCGCAGATCTCGAGTGCGTGGCCACAGATAGGCAAGGCTCGCGAGAAAATTCATCCCGTAGGCGATGAAGGCATCCCATGCCAGTGGCGGATGTATATAGATCAGACGGACAAGGTTGCCCATGAACTCGTCGGGCGGCGTGGTGACAAGGCCGAGCCACACCGTGGCCGCCAAGCTCGCGATGGCACCAAGACCCAGTAAACGCTGCACCTTGTCGGCGCGGGAGTAGTGGAATTTCTCCATCTCGCTATGCATCCTCCAGCAGTGGTCCAAAGGCGACAGTACCGATTGCGAGATAGATCACGCCAAACACCACAAGCATCTCGAGCCAGCTCGATGCACCGGAGGGATGGTGCGAGAGAGCTGCCTGCCAGACCTTGGTGCCGGCAATAAGTACTGGGGCAATAACGGGGAAGAACAACAAGGGCAATAGTGTCTCACGGACTCGAGAGCTCACCAAAAGCGCACCGTAGAGCAGCCCAACAGCAACAATTCCGAGGGTGGCGTAGATCGTCGCCGAAACCAGCCAAAGGTACCCGGCGAGGGACACGCCAAAGACGATCGCCGTCACCACCGAGAGAATGAACTCGAGAAACACAAGTTCGCCGCCGAGGGCGAGCAGCTTTCCGAGGAAGACTCCCGCGGAATCAAAGCCGGCAAGTCGCAGTCCGTCGATCGCCCCTGCGCTGCTCTCGATTGACATTGCCCGGGTGATACCCAACACCGCAGCGAGAAGAACTGCGAGCCAAAATGCGCCCGGTGCGGCTGGCTCGAGACGTTGGGGGTCGGGCCCGAGTGCAAATCCAAAGAGCAAGAGGACGACGACGGCAAAGGGAACGACCTGTAACGCAGTCACTCGCGTTGCCCACTCGATCTTGAGATCCTTACGCGCTACAGCAAGCGCGTCACGAAGCATCGGTACCACCTAGGAATCCCAAGGAGGCGGAGGGTACAACACAGCCGCCGGCCATGGTGACGATGCGATCGATCAGCGGCGTCACGTAGCCCTCCTCGTGCGATGAGATGAGCACCGTGGCGCCAGCGGCGGCGAACTCTCTCACGAGGCCATCGAGCAGAGCTCGACCCTCGGCGTCAAGACCGGCGTGTGGCTCGTCGAGCAACAACAGGCCTGGTGCACGCGCCACCAAGAGCGCAAGTGCGGCACGACGGCGCTGACCCGTCGAGAGCTGGCCAATCGGCGTCTGGGCCAAGCGACCGAGCAACCCCACCCTCTGCATCGCGCGAGCGCTTACTTCCGTCGCATCGTCAATGTTACGGAGAAAAAATCGCAGGTTCTCTCTCGCGTCTAAATCCTCATAGAGAAGGGTCTCGTGCGCAATAAATCCGATCTCCTGCCGCACACTTTGGCGCTCCAGATTGAGGTCAAAGCCAAGTACTCGAGCGACACCCGATCGAATTGGGGCAAGACCAGCAAGTGTGCGCAGGAGACTTGTCTTGCCCGCACCATTGGCGCCAGCAAGATGGATGACCTCCCCCGGTTCCACAGTGAGCGTGACTCCGGAGAGGAGGGGGAATCCACCGGCAAAGACCACTACGTCACGCAACTCGATTGCTGGGTTCATCGCCGTTCCATGTTAGGAGCCCAGTGAGGCCATGCGACCGGCGGGTGAACGAAGACCGCCAGAGCCGCTGGCCAGCCGTCAGTTAGGCGGAGAAGCTCGCAAGATCAGCATCAACCATCATCTCGACGAGACCAACAAAACCGACGGCGGGCTCCCAGCCCAGCACCTCACGTGCCTTTGTGGCGTCACCGACGAGAAGATCGACCTCCGCGGGGCGAAAGAACCGCTCATCGATGCGCACATGATCCTCGTAGTTGAGGCCAACGTGGGAGAAAGCCACCTCGCAAAGTTCACGCACCGAGTGGGTCTCTCCAGTCGATATGACATAGTCATCGGGGCTGTCCTGTTGCAACATGAGGTACATCGCGCGCACATAGTCGCCAGCAAATCCCCAATCGCGTTTTGCATCAAGGTTGCCTAGGAAGAGCTCCGTTTGCAGGCCACACTTAATCTTGGCGACTGCGTTTGTAACCTTTCGCGTCACGAACTCCAGTCCGCGCCGGGGACTCTCATGGTTAAACAAGATGCCGGAGCTCGCGTGAAGGTCGTAGCTCTCGCGATAGTTCACTGTGATCCAATGCCCATAGACCTTCGCCACGCCATAGGGTGAGCGAGGATGAAAGGGCGTTGTCTCGCGCTGTGGAACCTCATGCACCTTCCCAAACATCTCCGACGAGCTTGCCTGATAAAAGCGAATCTCCGGATCGACGAATCGAATTGCATCAAGCACTCGGGTCACGCCGAGCGCGGTTGACTCCCCCGTATAGACAGGCTGGGAGAACGACGTCTGCACAAACGACTGTGCCGCAAGGTTGTACACCTCAGTGGGACGATGCTCACGCAATACATCGATGATCGACATCTCGTCGAGAAGATCTCCCGGAGCGAAGGTAAGCCGGTCCTGTATTCTCGCGATCCGGTCAAAATTGACCGTCGAGGTTCGACGCACCATTCCGACTACCTCATAACCCTCATCGAGGAGAAGCTCAGCAAGGTAGGAGCCGTCTTGGCCCGTGATTCCGGTGATTAACGCTCGTTTAGGCACCGCATAGTTCTAGGGCGCAACCGGAGTGAACGCAAGGTCACCCCTCTATCGCGAGGTGCTCCGTCGTGCGCATGCTCCAGAGCGCAGCACGACCCTCAAACGGTGCGAACGTTGGCCGCCTGCAGGCCTTTTTGACCCTCCTGCACCTCAAACTCCACCGGCTGACCCTCCTCGAGTGATCGGTAACCCTCCATCTGTATTGCGCTGTGATGCACGAAGACGTCGGTACCCCCCTCCTGCGAGATAAAGCCATACCCCTTCTCTGCGTTAAACCACTTCACCTTGCCGGTCTCCATATCGGTGACCCCCCTTTACTTCGAGCCCTTCTTAATGAGCGCACGGCATCAGCACACTCCCTACCGAAAGTACTCCTGGGTCTCCAAAATGCAAGATTTTTTGCGACAGCCCTGCGCAAAAGTAGGCAGAGGGAACGTGTCGTGGTGAAGATCCCACGCAGAGTTGTGAAAGAGGGGTTAGCGATGCACCCGTGTACCGGCCGGCGTGTCCTCAACAACCCATCCCAGCGCCTCGAGCTCCGCTCGAAGCAGATCCGACGCGGCAAAGTCACGATCCAGTCGCGCGAGGTCTCGTCGGGCCACTAGGTCAGCAACATCGCTGTCGACTACCTCGCTGCCATGCACTTCGATACCCAGGGCACCAAGCAGCTCTTGGACCATATCGGTGAGCGCCCGAGCCGCCGCCAGGTCGCCGAGGTCCGAGAGTGAATTCGCACGGCGAACTGCCTCGAAGATCTCTGCAACCGCTGACGGGGAGTCAAGATCATTCTCCATCGCGGTGACAAATCGCTGCCGAAGTCCGTCGGCCTCCTCGCTTGGTGCAAGGGGAACGATCTCGCCAAGCCGGCGAACGAGCGCGTCGATCCGTGCTAACGAACTCGCCGCCGATTCGATCGTTGTTGCATTGACCTCAAGCGGTGACCGATAGTGCGCTCGCGCAACGAGCAACCGATAACTTCGAGGATCGCAGTGCTCTAAAAGCTCATCCAGTGTCGTAAAATTATTCAACGACTTCGACATCTTCTCACCAGCAACCGTCACGAGGCCATTGTGCATCCAGTGTCGGGCAAAGTGCTGGCCGTTGGCCGTTGCCTGTGCTCGTTCATTGTCGTGGTGCGGAAAGATGAGATCCTGTCCGCCTCCGTGGAGATCGAAGCCCTCGCCGAGCAGCGCAAGGGACATGACGACACACTCGGTGTGCCAACCGGGTCGGCCCTCGCCCCACGGCGACGGCCACGTTGGCTCTCCCGGCTTTGCGATCTTCCAGAGCACAAAATCGATGGGGTCTTCCTTGTGCTCCCCGAGCTCCACGCGTGCGCCCGCCCGTCGATCCTCGATCGATTGATGCGACAAAAGTCCATAGTGAGGCACTCGACCTGCTCGCAGATAGACACCGTCATCGGTCGCGTAGGCGAAGTCTCGGTCGATAAGCGAGGCGATGAGATCGATCATCTCTGTCACATATGCGGTCGCATGCGGTGTCGCAGTGGGTCGCAAAACCCCCATCTTGTCCATCGTCGCCCACCAACGTGCCTCCCACTCCTGCGCCACCGCCAAAAAGGGGCGGTTCTCCGCACGGGCAAGATTGATGATCTTGTCATCTATATCGGTGATGTTAGAGACATGTCGGACCGCGAGTCCGGTGTATTCGAGGAAGCGCCGCAAGATGTCGTAGGTAAGGAGTGCGCGACCGTGGCCGACATGGGCCGGTCCATAGACGGTCGGTCCGCAGACATAAAGGCCCACTATTCCCGGGTCTCGCATGGTCAGCGGCGTGATCTTTTGTGTCGCGGTATCGAAGAGCTGCAGCACGCTAGTACCGTACTAGGCCGATGAGTAACACGGATCTTTCCCCCATAAACGAGAGCCACCCGGACGCACCTGGCCGCGGTGTTCCTGACCGGCCCAGCATCGATGGGATTGAACAGCATTGGTCCCAAACCTGGGAGGAGCACGGTACCTACCGCTTCGATCGTTCACGCAGCCGTGAGGAGGTGTACTCAATCGACACACCTCCCCCCACGGTCAGCGGATCGCTCCATGTCGGACACGTCTTTAGCTATACCCAGACCGACGTGATCGCTCGCTACCAACGGATGAGGGGCAAAGAGGTCTTCTATCCCATTGGCTGGGATGACAATGGCCTACCCACCGAGCGACGGGTACAGAACCACTATGGCGTTCGGTGCGATCCGTCGATCCCCTACGACCCTG
Organism: uncultured Acidimicrobiaceae bacterium; assembly: GCA_903845085.1. Lineage (GTDB taxonomy): Bacteria > Actinomycetota > Acidimicrobiia > Acidimicrobiales > Bog-793 > CAIVND01. Next base: position 3,567 of record CAIMWD010000005.1, on the reverse strand, counting down.
CGTTCGCTGCGCCCGCAACTCCCCATGACCCTCCCATCGCGGTCTCGCGCCCCAATTTTGTGGAGCTCTGCCACCTGCTTACGAAAGAGGATGAACGAGCTTACGAAACGCTCTTTCGTCAGCTGGGGCTCTCCGTAGATTGGGCACAGCACTACACCACGATCAGCGCTCCAGCGCAGCGCATCTCACAGCGTGGATTTCTCCGGATGCTCGCTGCCGACCAGGCCTACCGTCACGAGGCACCCACTCTCTGGGACATTGATTTTCAATCAAGCGTCGCCCAGGCAGAGCTGGAGGATCGCGAGACTACCGGCGCGTACCACCAGCTGACCTTTCATCGAGATGGGAACCCACCCGTCATCATTGAGACCACTCGACCAGAGCTCCTCGCCGCCTGTGTAGCGCTGGTAGCGCACCCCGACGATGAGCGATACCAACCCCTCTTTGGCACGACCGTCACCACCCCCCTCTATGGGGTCGAGGTCATGGTCTACCCCCACCCCCTCGCTGAGCCGGATAAGGGATCGGGCATCGCGATGGTGTGCACCTTTGGTGACCTCACCGATGTCACCTGGTGGCGCGAACTCTCGCTCCCCACGCGCACCATCGTGGGACGGAATGGTCGCATAGAACCTGTCGTCTTTGGATCACTCGACTTTCCCAGCGCAGATGTTGCGTCCGCTCAACGCAACTACGACGAGCTAGTAGGAAAGACAACGAAGCAGGCGAAGGTAAAGATCGTCGAACAGCTTCGTGAGAGTGGTGACCTGATTGGCGAGCCACGCCAGATCACCCATGCGGTGAAGTACTTCGAGAAGGGAGACCGACCCCTCGAAATCGTCTCATCGCGCCAGTGGTATGTCCGTACCATGGACCTCACTGAGCAGCTGATCGCACGTGGGCGAGAGCTCGTGTGGCACCCAGACTTCATGAGAGCGCGATACGAGTCGTGGGTGGAGGGACTCAATGGCGATTGGAATATCTCGCGTCAACGATTCTTTGGCGTTCCCTTTCCCGTCTGGTACGCGATCGACGCGGAGGGGCGCATCGATGATGTTCACCCCCTGCTCCCCGCCGAGGGCGACCTACCCATCGATCCCTCCGTCGATGTGCCGGAGGGTTTTCGGCCCGACCAGCGTGACCTCCCTGGAGGGTTCACTGCAGATCCCGACGTCATGGACACATGGGCCACCTCCTCACTCACACCCCAAATCGCTGGAAAGTGGGGGGATGACGACGATCTCTACGCACGTATCTTTCCAATGGACCTCCGTCCGCAGGCGCACGAGATCATTCGCACGTGGCTGTTCACAACCGTCGTGCGCTCCGAAGCGCTGCATGGATCAGTTCCATGGCGAAATGCGGCCATCTCGGGATGGATCCTTGATCCTGATCGAAAGAAGATGTCTAAATCTGCAGGCAACGTCGTCGTACCTACAGAGTTACTAAACGCCAAGGGAACAGATGGGGTCCGCTATTGGGCGAGCTCAGCCCGACTTGGCGCAGACACCATATTTGACGACCGTCAGATGCAGATCGGTCGTCGTCTTGCGATCAAGATTCTTAATGCCTCAAAGTTTGTGCTGGCACAGACCGGCGGTACCGCACCCGCAGAGTGTGCGGACCTGAACCCACTCGATGCATCGATGCTCGCTCAACTTCGTATCCTCATCGTCGAGGCAACCGAGGCGATGGATCGCTACGAACACGCACGGGCGCTGGAACTCACCGAGCAGTTCTTTTGGCGTTTCTGCGATGACTACCTTGAACTCGTCAAAAACCGCGCCTATCGCGATGATGGTGGCTCGCCAAGCGCCCGATACGCGTTGGGCCTCTCCCTCTCGGTTCTCCTGCGGCTCTTTGCCCCATTTCTTCCCTTCGCAACAGAGGAGGTCTGGTCATGGTGGCATGAGGGGTCAATACACCGTTCCAAGTGGCCAGAGGTCAGCGAATGTGGGGCCGGATCTGGCGACGCACAGCTACTCGACGATGTGGCACAGGTGCTCAGCGAGGTGCGTCGCGCAAAGACAAACGCAAAGCTCTCCATGCGAGCCAGCGTCGCACGAGTTGGTGTCGTTACCACTCCAGAACGGCTCGCACGTATCGATCTTGCGCGGAGCGACCTAACCGATGCGGGCACTATCGAGGGGCTGGAGCTCACTGCTGGAGTCGAGGGGGAGTTCCTCGTCGACACTGAGCTCGAAACTTAGCAAGAATCAAAAACCGTGCCCCTGCGATAACGACGCACTAATGCGTATGGTCAACGATGCGTCAATTGGGGCTCGAAGTGAACTAATCGACATGGTCTAAATAGCACTCCTCAATCGACGGTGCGAAGCTAAGGGCCACGCCCGTTGGATCGAACGCCTCACCCCGGGATTGACAATTGTGGAGTTCTTTCTCACGGTTCAATCGAGCGACGAATGCACAAGTCCTCACCACAGACGCGAACCTGATGAGTCACCGTCGCTCGAAGCAACTATCTCACTGCTCGGTCGTCGTCCATGTGTAACTGATGTAGGGGCACAGTCGCTCGAAGAGGGCACCGATGACTACCCTCCACTCGTTGCGCTCACGCCGATCGATCTCGAGGGCTTCGATCCCCTCGAATAAATGCTCATCGAGTGTGGCGTCACTGAACGGCATCAGGGCGAGTTGACACTTTTGCCTTATGCGATCGGCGATGGCGCAACCCGTCGACCTCATCTCAATGATGTGGATGCCGCAAGTTCGCTCTTCCTGCTCAATCGTGGCCTGACCGAGAGGCATCACTCGCTGGTCGACCCCTATACGACGAGCGAGTTCGGCCTAGTTACCTACCGGCTGGACGACGTTCTCGATGATGCTCCGGTGGACCTGCGAAAACTCGACCTACAGGGTGCGGAACCTCTCATTCTTGAGAATGCAGTCGACGTGCTTGGCCGAACGGCAGTGTTGCACTGCGACGTCGAGTTCGCCGCGACCTATCTTGGTCAGCCACCATTTGATGAAATTGTCAACTTTTTGCGATTTCATGATTATGAGCTCATCGGCTTTGTGTAGGAGGATCGATACGCACTCCACAGCACATCGCAGCCGGCAGGCGAATCGAGAGAAAAGATCAGCGGTTGTGGGCCGACGCTCTGTTCTTCCGTCGCCTCAAGGACTTGAGCACGCCTACCGCTCCGGCATTTCTGGCTCGATGGGCCTACCGGAAGGTGACACTCGCTGACCAACTGTTCGAACGAGCTGAACTGATGCGACAAGGGTCACTGTGAACCAGGACGTTCACGGCCCGTTTAAATGCATTCGAGTAGCTGCCGGTCGTGCAACCTAAATAGACCAGCGGTCCTCAAAGGGGGTTAGAAACTCACGTGCAAGACGGAGGTGCTCGCGCGCCTGATCAAGGAGCGGGAGCGACTGCAAGCGGCGGCAGGGGATCTCCAGGCTCACTGGGAGTGAGGTGGGCATTATCGAAACGATCTCGCGGAGCGGTATTGCTCCCTCGCCACAGGGAAGTCGATCCCATACGGATTCTTCTCGAAGATCTGCGAAGGCTGGTGGACGATGAGCCCCAAGCCTGAGCCG
>CAIMWD010000004.1 GCA_903845085.1 uncultured Acidimicrobiaceae bacterium | reverse complement strand
CCTCTTTGGCGGCGTCGTCAACGTTCCCTTTCTCGCGACAGGAACCATCGCCATCCTCTTTGGGCGGCGCGCTGGTGTGCTGACCCTCACCGGCGTAAGCCTCTTTAGCGCCTTCGCCGCAGGCGTCATTGTGATGGCACCGATGCATGGAGTGCTCCCACGCCACACGCTCGCCCAGGCGTCCAAGGTTCTGCCAGGGCTTCCGGAGCTTCTCGCGGGGCTTGGCTCTGGTATCGCCTCAGTCGTGCTGGTCGGCGGCGCGCTCTACAGCGCTGTACGGATCCGCCGCGGCCGCCTCCTGTGGACCAATGTGTTCATAGCGATCGGGACACTTGTCACCGGAGCGAGCGGTATTCTCAACTCCGCCTTTGACAAGATGACGGCGTTCTCCGTCTCGCTGAGCGTGGGAATTGTGATTATCTTCATCGGGTTTCTCCTATCCGGAGGCACCCCGAACGCGCACAGCGAGTACCGGCCAGGCTTATCTGAGACCGCATTATCAGAGAGTCCTATCGCCCACCGATAGAGCGTGTCGCGCAGCTGGCGAACCAACTCTGTGCGCGCGATTAGCCGCGCCCAAGCTCCCTAGAGCGCTCAGTCGCCGCCCGCACCGAGGCCGAGAGAATCTCACGCAGCCCTCGTTCCTCCATAACCTTTATCCCCTCCGCCGTCGTACCGTTGGGAGAGGTCACCGCAGCACGCAGCTCCTCTGGACTCTCCCCGCTCTCGGAGAGCATCCTCGCCGCGCCGAGCACTGTCTGGAGGGTCAACACTCTAGAGACCTCAGGGCTCAGCCCTACCTCAATGCCCGCTGCGATCAGTGCCTCTGCGACCAAGAAGATATAGGCGGGACCAGATCCCGAGAGACCCGTAGTGGCATCAAGCAGCTCCTCGGGGAGGCTCACGACCATTCCAATCGCCGACAGAACACTCTCCGCCCAGATGACATCGTCCTCGGTGGCGTTTTTGCCCGGCGCCACCGCCGAGGCACCAACTCCGAGGAGCGCGGGCGTGTTTGGCATCGCACGCAGAACACGGACGCCCGACCAGAGCCACGATTCGATCCGCTCCGTAGGGACCCCTGCGGCGATCGAGAGCACACGATCGAAGGATCCGGAGGGGAGCTCCCGACAGGTGGCCTCGAGATCCTGTGGCTTCACCGCAAGTACGAGCGACTCACCCGGCGGCGGCTCCGCCGCGACGTGCAGCTGCGGAAAGCGCTTGGTGAGCTCGGCTCGGGCCTCTTCGTATCGCTCAACCACGACACAGTCCTCTGCAGAGGCCCATCCGTGGGCGAGAAGGCCGGAGATAAGTGCGGAGCCCATGCGACCCCCGCCGATGATTGTGATTCGTGCCATCCCCTCACGCTAACGGGCGCGCCTCCGCTCTGGGGATGAGCGTTCGTTACTGCTCAGCAGCTGACGAGCGCATGTTCGGTGAGGTTGGCATACAGCAAACGCAGCGATTCCGCCGCGATAGCCCAGGTGTAGTGCGAGGAGCGCTCGACCGCTGCCGCGGCTACACGAGATCGTCGACCGGGCTCCCTCCACATCGTGAGGAGTGCGGCTGCGTACTCCTCGGGGCTTCGGCTCTCAATAAGGGCTCCCGTGACACCATCGTCAACCAGCGTGGTGAGGCCGCCAACCGCAGCAGCGATTACGGGAGTACCGCATGCCGCAGCCTCAAGGGCGACGAGCCCAAAGGACTCCGACATCGAGGGCACGAGGACGCAATCTGCAGCGCGATAGTAGGTCGAGAGGAGCTCATGGCGCTGCGGTGGCACGAAGGCGACGTGATCTTCAAGATGGAGTGCGACGACCAGCGCATGGAGCGCGGTCACCTCATGCACTCCCTGCGGTCCGCTGGGCCCACCCACGATGACGAGACGAGCGGTCGGAAGCCCGTGGTCGATGATGATGCGAAGCGCACGCACCGCGACGTCGACTCCCTTTAGGGGTTGAATCCGTCCGACGAAGAGCAACAGAGGACCGAGTCCCTGCAGGGAGACCGCCCGCTGGGCCTGCTCCCTCACGCCAGGAGAGAAGAATGCGTGGTCGACGCCGGGAGCGATAATCCGTACTCGTTCGCGATCGGCGCCATAGAGCTCGACGATCTGCTCCGCCTCCACCGTGCACGAGGCAAGGACCGCATCGGAACAGCCGATGATCTCCGCCTCGGCTCGCGAGCGCAATTCGGGGTCGTCGGGGTCGATCTCCTCGGGACTTACCTCTGCCTTGACCCGATCGAGCGTGTGGAAGGTAGAGACCAGTGGCAGCGAACGACGGTGCTTCAATGTGTGTCCCACCAATCCAGAGAGCCAGTAGTTGGCGTGGATCGCATCAAAGGGAAGATCCTCGCTCCGCTCCAGCTCATCCATACGCTGATCCACCGCCTCGGTGAACTCCTTCACCAAGAGATGGAGACGCCCCTTATCGACGGGCGCGAGGGGACCCGCGATGAGATGGTGCACCCGAAATCCTGGCTCAACCTCTACAACTGAGGGCTGGTCGCGAGCGTCTGCCCGCGTAAAGACCTCACAGCTCACATTGGAACGCGCGAGTGCGGCGGTCAGCTCCCGTACATAGACGTTCATCCCACCACCGTCACCCGTTCCCGGTTGGGCGAGTGGCGAGGTATGCATCGAGAGAACGGCAAGACGTCGCATCGGTTATCGAGGATACCGGTGAACACCCGTGAGCGCCGACCTCCTAGTGGCGATTCTGCGCATCCTTTTGCGCACCAACGTCGATACGCCCACGTGCGGAGGCCGGAAAGTAGCGATACCACGCCCGTCCGATCAGATCTTCTTTGGCGACAACCCCAAAATCTCTGCTGTCGCGACTTGCGCCAGCGTTGTCGCCCGCGAGTTCAATGCCATCGGATTTGATCGCGATAACGCGCTTCACGAGGTGTCGATCCGGCGCGAGTGGATCACGGACGACCACAACATCACCGATGCGTACGCGTCGCGAACGCCAGAGGAGAAGGCGCTCTCCGGCGACCAGCGTGGGTTCCATGCTTGGACCCCGTACCTCGACCCGCCCAACGATCCGGTCGAGTCCTCGCACCACGAAGCTGGCAAACGACATCGCCTGTTCCCTCTCATCCGCCCGCGCTCGAGGCGACCCCTGATGATCTCACGGGAGGGAGGACTAGCATGAACCTGTCGTCGGCACCGACGAACCCGCACGCAGTTCGCGTGATGGGTCAAGCAATCGAAGGAGTCAGATATGGCCCTCACGTCACGTTGGTTCGCTGCAGTTGATGCAGTGAGCGCACCATTGACCGTCCACGCGCACTGTGATCTTCCCTGTGGCGTCTACGACCCGGCGCAGGCCCGTATCGAGGCCGAGTCAGTCAAAGCATGCATGGAGAAGACGAACGCCTCTGATGATCACCTCTTCCGTGAGCGCGCAACCATCATCAAAGAGGACCGCGCCGACCAGGTGAAGAACCACCTCTGGATCCTGTGGACCGACTACTTCAAGCCTGAGCATCTCGAGCGCTTCCCTGAACTCCACGAGCTCTTCTGGAAGACGACGAAGGCAGCGGGAGAGGCAAAGAAGACGAATGATGTTGCGGTCGCTGACGGACTGCTCGAGGG
>CAIMWD010000003.1 GCA_903845085.1 uncultured Acidimicrobiaceae bacterium | reverse complement strand
TAGGTTCGCCGATCACGAGAACTCGTACCGGACGGCCCATCGCTCGCCAGAGCGCCTCATTTATCTCCACAACCGAAAGCTTGCCGGGGGACACGTGCGTTGCGAGTCGCGCTGCCCATCGACGGACAAAGACCGCCTGATTTTTCTCGAAGAGGAAGCGTCGAAAGAGTGATTCGGTACTTGCCGATTCAATGTGGCGAACGACCGACCGGGGCTGATACCAGACCTGTGAACCATGCTCGATGATCCGAAGACAGATGTCGGTGTCCTCGTAGTAGGCGGGATAGTAAGCATCTGCATCCATCCCGTCGATCTCCTCCCAAAGTGAGCGACGCACTAAGAGTGAGGTGCCAGAGCAGTGATCGACAGGTCGTTCGAACTCGTAATCGCGCACGCCATGAGCGAGATCACGTCCAACCTTGATGCTGGAGCCATCACGCCAGATGACACTTCCTGCCTCTTGAATGGTGCCATCGAGAAAGAGTGTCGTGGAGCCCACGGCACCGGCTGCGGGACGGCGGCGCGCCGTCTCCACGAGCTGCTCGAGCCAGTCCTCCTCCACCGTCGCATCATCGTTCAGCAACACGATGAACTCCCCACGCGCACGCTTGGCACCGAGGTTCACTGCGCCTCCGTAGCCAACGTTCACTCGAGTCACCACCGTAGTGAGACCGGTGGTCATCTCCGCGACGAAGGAGGAGAGCGCATCTGATGGCTCGTTCATAATCAAGATGACCTCATAGGGCACGTGGTGCACATGTTCAACCACCGAGGTGAGACAGGCCCGTAGATGCGGTGCATCACGCCACGCGATGACCAAGATTGAGGCGACCGGAGCGGTAGACGTTGGCAGCACTATCGGTGTGCTCGTGTCAGCATCTGTGGTCGGCGCCACTGCTTTAGTTCGCGCGCGTAGACGATTGCGCAATGGCATGCCCCGTGCGATCCACCGGAGCTTCCGCAGCACGCGGATAAGCGGATGAGATTCGAGCGAGTGCAACACTGCACCCGTCCGGTCGAGGTCCGCGCACACCCGCTCATAATCACTCGCAAGTTCAAACCAGCGATGGTCGAGATCCTCACTACGCCTTGTCTCATGAAAGAGCTCCAGCTCCAACTTCATGATCTTTCGATTCTTTCGCTTGATACGTGTCTGCAGCTCACGTTCGAGATGCGCAATCTCACGGTTACGCACGGCAACGATCTCCTCAAGCTCACGGAGCCGAAGCGCAGACCTCTCCTCCTGAGTGCTCACGGCAACACCACCTGCTCCTCCGTCGCGACCTGGGCGCGGGGGACAAGTCGTTCGATGATGGTTGACCACGTGCTCTGTGCGCGTTCGCGCTCCCAGTCCGCAATTTGGGCCTCCAGCAGCGACCGGTCTTGCTCCCAGAGTGCCCGATCGTTCAACAGGGCCACGATCTGCTCCGCGAACTCTGTTGGATCATCGGTGACCACCAAATAGGGCGGCGAGCTTGGGTTGGGCGATACGGTGCCATCGACAAAACCGGGGATCGGCATCCCCTCCGCACCAACGGAGGTTGCTACCACCGGGACGCCGGCCTGGAGTGCCTCGATCGTCTTGTTCTTCACTCCAGCGCCGTAGCGATTTGGCACGACGACCACGCGTAGGTTCCCGTAGAGACCGAGGAGATCGTCCACCCGTCCGCTGAAGGTGATCGAGGAGCAGGCGAACCGTCGAACCGCAGTCGGTGGGCGCCCACCGGTGACGATCAGCTGCGCATCGGGATCGCGTGCGAGGACTCGAGGCCAAACCTCACGGGCAAACCATCGCATTCCATCACCATTTGGAGAGTTCGCCCCTGCACTCCAGCCTGCGATGAATCCCACACCTGCTCGATCGTCAAATCCTCGCTCAGTAAGTGAGATCCCTTGAAGGAGCGGACTGTGCACCGTCACCGGCCCTCGTGAAAATTTCCTCATGATCTCTGCCTCTGCCTCTGCGACACAGACCACCTCATCGACGGATGCGGGTATCTCCTCCTCGAGGGCACGCATCGTTGCGGCCTCGCGGCGGAGTCGTTTGCGCGCACCATCGACACCCAGTTCGAGTTGCCGCTCTATCCGCCGATAGAAGAGCGCCTCGGCGTCGTAGACGATGGGGCATTTTGGGAGATAGCGCCGAATTGTTTCGATCACAAACTCATAGTTATGCGGGCGCGAGATGATGACGAGGTCATAGGGTCGAAAGGCGAGGAGCGATCGGCGAAGATGCC
>CAIMWD010000002.1 GCA_903845085.1 uncultured Acidimicrobiaceae bacterium | reverse complement strand
GGCCGGCGCGGCGCCCGCGACGAGATGGAAGTCATTGAGGATGAGGATCTGGTGTCGCGCGATACTCGGCGAACGCTGGGCGGCCATTGCGATCTCGTGCGCATCATCGACCGAGATGGAGGCACCCTCGCGTTCAAAGTAGGAGATATCGGGGTGGAGTCCACTCGCTGCATCGTGACAGACAGCGCAGATGCCGCACCCGCCCTCTGGACAGACAAGAGCGGTGGCAAAGGTTCGAGCTGCGGCAAGTTTGCCGCTCCCCGCCGGGCCAAGGAAGAGATAGGCATGAACGGGATGGGCCAGTGACCCAGAGAGAATCTCCCGAGCACGCGACTGTCCGACGATATGTTCGAGGATCGAGGGTGAGGAGGCGACCGAGGCGATGATTATGACCCCCATCGTTCGGCCACGATGGCACGCACGAGCTCAGCAACCTCATCCGGTGTCCCGGTTGCCTCAACGGTGATCCAGCGATCGCCCTCAGCGCGCGCAAGGGTGCGAAAGCCCTCCATAACGCGCTGGTGAAAGTCATCCCCAGCCGCCTCGATCCGGTCACTCACCGTGCCTCGGCGCGTCGCCGCAAGTGAATCGGGAAGATCGAGGAGGATCGTGAGATCGGGAGCGAGCCCGAGGGTTGCCAGCTCGCAGGCAACGACGACGTCCTCGAGGGGAAGGCCCCTTCCGTACCCTTGATAGGCGATCGTCGACCCGGAGAAGCGATCACATACGACGTCACGTCCAGCGGAGAGGGTCGGCTCGATGAGCTCAACTACATGCTGCGCACGAGCGGCAACCATTAGGAGAAGCTCAGTGCGGTCAGCGAGATGAAGATCGCCAGAGTGAAGAAGGAGTTCCCGGATCCGCTCGGCGCTCGCGGTTCCCCCTGGTTCGCGCGTCAATAACGCATCGAGATGCTCGGCGAGCAGAGGCGCCTGTGTGGACTTACCTGAACCCTCACCGCCCTCAAAGACAATAAATCTTCCGCGCGTCGTCATCGGCTCCACACTAGGTCCGGCGGGTCGATCGCCTCACGCTCACAACCTCACCTCACCTCACCTCACCTGAACCAGGAGGATCGCCTACGAGGAGCTCTTTTCCACCGCCGCGCGGGAAGTGGCCCCCCTCCTTTTTCACGACACTCTTTTTCACGGCGCTCTTTTTGGCGGCACTCTTCTTTGCTGGCGCCTTCTTTGCTGGCGCCTTCTTTGCTGGCGCCTTCTTTGCTGGCGCCTTTTTGGCTGCTGCCCTCTTTGCCGGAGCTTTCTTTGCCCCTGCGCGCTTCGCACCGCGTTTGGCCGGAGCGGGACCAGCCGCACGCTTCTCCGCGAGGAGCTCTGCCGCGCGTGCAAGCGTCAGCTGCTCGGGGTCATCTCCCCGGCGCAACGAGGCGTTATAGGTACCATCGGTGACGTAGGGGCCAAATCGACCCTGACGGAGCGTGATGGGTAAATTGACATCGGGGTCGATGCCGACCTCCTTGGCCGGAGAGGCCGCGGCGCGACCGAAGCGGCGCTCCTTGGGCTTTGCAAAGATCGCGAGCGCCTCCTCGAGCGTCACCGAGAGGAGCTGCTCCTCGGTATCAAGAGAGCGTGAATCCGTGCCGCACTGGATGTAGGGACCGTATCGGCCATTGCGCGCGACAATCTCCTGCGCACTTGCAGGATCAATGCCCACCGTGCGTGGCAGGGTCAGAAGACGCAGAGCATCATCGAGAGAGATGGTTTCGAGCGACATCGACTTAAAGAGCGAGGCAGTGCGGGGCTTCTCCTTCCCGACCGGCTCACCGACTTGGATATAGGGCCCAAAGCGCCCAGACTTTGCCACCACCATCTCGCCGGTTGCAGGCTCCACTCCAAGCTCTCGGTCACCAGATGGAGCGCTCAAAAGCTCCTCCGCGCGCGCGATCGTGAGCTCGTCGGGGGCCATAGTCTCCGGGATCGGCGCGCGATCCTCGCCGCGCTCAAGATAGGGACCGTAGCGTCCGACGCGGACCGTAATCAGTCTGTCCTCTGCGTCGAGCCCAAGTGGCAGCGTATTGACGCCACGTGCGTCTATGTGCTCCAAGTTATCGAGCACCATCGCCTTGATACCGATCTCGGCTGTCCCGGTGGCCGACTCCGCTGCGGAGCCCTTTGGCCCAAAGTAGAAGCGATCGAGCCAGGGAACGGACTCCTGCGTTCCATTTGCAATCTCGTCGAGATCGTCCTCCATCGAGGCCGTAAAGCCATAGTCGACCAGCCGACCAAAGTTCTCCTCTAAAAGGCCGATGACCGCGAAGGCGACGTAGGAGGGAACCAGAGCGCTGCCACGCTTCCAGACATACCCGCGGTCTTGGATCGTCTGCATGATCGAGGCATAGGTTGACGGACGGCCCACGCCGAGCTCCTCGAGACGCTTGACGAGCGAGGCCTCGGTAAAGCGCGCGGGGGGCTTGGTCTCGTGATCATTGCCGACGAGTGAGGTGAGTGAGAGCACATCGCCGCCGGTGAGCACGGGGAGCCGCAGCTCCCTGTTTGACTCCTCCTCATCCTCGTCGCGGTCCTCCTGGTAGACGAGGAGAAATCCAGGCGAGGTGATCACCGTGCCCGCGGCGGCAAATTCGGTTGCCGTTCCCGCTCCGCCAACCGCACTCGCCGCGGTGGTCGTCGCGCCGATACGCACACTCGCGGTCATGCCGGTCGCGTCGATCATCTGGGAGGCCACGGTACGCTGGAAGACCAACTCGTAGAGTCGCGCCTCATCGGGACCGACCTCACGCGCAACCTCAGCCGGTGTGCGAAAGGTATCGCCGGCCGGGCGGATGGCTTCGTGGGCCTCCTGCGCATTCTTTACCTTTCGGAGATAGCTCCGTGGCGCAGGGGGCAGGTTCTTTGCGCCATAGAGGGAGGTCGCGATCTTGCGCGCAGCAGAGAGCGCGGTGTCCGAAAGCATCGTCGAATCAGTACGCATGTAGGTGATGTAGCCCTGCTCATAGAGCCGCTGCGCCGCCTGCATCGCGCGCTGGGCCGAGAAGTGCAGTTTGCGCGAGGCCTCCTGCTGCAACGTGGAGGTGATGAAGGGTGCGGCCGGAGAGCGGCGATAGGGGCGATCCTCCACCGAGGTCACTGCAAAGGTTGCGCCCTCTAGCGCAGTCGCAAGGGAGTTCGCACCCTCTGCATCGAGTAGCACCACACGCGAGGGATCGGTGAGCTTGCCGAGTGAATCGAAGTCCTTACCGTCGACGATATCGCGACCATCGACCTTTGCCAGCTCAGCGCGAAAGCTCTCTCCCTCGGTCGTCGCAAGATCAGCCGAAAGGCTCCACCACTGTGCGGAGCGAAATGCCATCCGCTCGCGCTCGCGCTCGACGACGACGCGAGTCGCCACACTCTGCACACGGCCAGCCGACAGACCCGGCATGACCTTCTTCCACAACACCGGCGAGAGCTCGTAGCCATAGAGGCGGTCGAGGATGCGGCGCGTCTCCTGCGCATCGACGAGACGACGGTCGAGTTCACGTGGGTGCGCTATCGCCTCATCGATCGCCGCCTTAGTGATCTCGTGGAAGACCATCCGCTTCACCTCGACCCGAGGCGAGAGCACCTCGAGGAGGTGCCAAGCGATCGACTCCCCCTCACGGTCCTCATCTGTCGCGAGATAGACCAGCGAGGCACCCTTGACGAGATCCTTGAGACGCTTGACCTGTGCCTGACGGCTGGCGGAGACGACGTAGAGCGCTTTGAAATCGTTATCAACGTCGACACCGAGGCGCGCCCAGCTCTCGCCCTTATAGGCAGCCGGGATCTCCTTCGCGTTGCTCGGAAGATCTCGGATATGCCCGACGGAGGCCTCCACCACATAGTCGTCGCCGAGGAAACGACCGATGGTCTTGGCCTTTGCGGGGGATTCGACGATTACGAGTGCTTTAGCCATAGTCCTAGCCCTAGTGAATAGGGGCGAAGGTTAACGAGCCCGCGGGGCCCTTACAACCGCACCCCTCCTGAGCTGGGATTTTACTCACGCTTGAGGCGCATTAACCCTCAAAGCCGCTCTCCTCCGCGAGCGCGACCGCGAGGATGGTATAGGTCGGGTTGATCATCACCGTGCGACCGGCCCGCTCGCCGACCATTCCCTCTGCGATAATCGTCGCTCCTGTTGCGATGCCGGGCACGAGACGCCGTCCCTGGAAGACAAGGGTGAGCTGACCGGAGGAGTCAACGATCGTCGCCTCGAGGCTCGATATCCCTGCCGCTGGCTGCACGCGAAGCGCATGCACCCTGCCGGCGACCCGCTTGCGCTGGCGCCAGCGAACCTCGGAGATCGGAGTCGTGCCCGGCACAAACCCAGCCGGAGGACCACCGATGAGCTCCTCATCGTCACTGAACTCCATAACGCCGGAGCGGTCGCCTCCGGTGAGCGCCCCGGGGAGGTGGAGGCCAGATGCCCTCGCGATGCGGTAGGGGATGATGGTGGCAGCAGCGTTGGGAATCTCGCCCACCAGTGTTGCGATGCGATCGCTCGATCGGTCCTGGAGGAGTCGTCGCACTCCAGAGGTGTGGATGCGGCGCGGCAACAACAGCGTGACCTCCGTCTCACCCTCCTCGACGAGATCGGCGACAAATTGCACCGTTGCGCGCCCGACGCGCCGATCCGGGCACTCGACGATCTCGAGCGGGAAGTGCGCGAGACCAAGTTTTAGCCACTCCTCCTCGAGGCGGTGGCTGGCCTTCGTGTCAAGCACAAAGTGGAGCGCGCGTGCATCACCCGGGCTCAGTGAACGCGCGTAGTTAAGTGCACGTGCCGTTGCGAGGTCAAACCGCTCCACGTAGACAAGAACGATGTGATGGCGTGGGATCGGCGTCTCTGCACTCTGGGCGACATCGGCCTCGAGCTTGGTGCGCTCCTCGGTGTAGGAACGGTTAAAGCGGATGAGCGCGTAGACCATGACCGGGAAGACCACAATGACGACCCACGCACCCTGGGTGAACTTGGTAACCGCAAAGATCAAAACCACCAGTGCCGCGACAATCCCGGCCGCGCCATTGATAAAGAGCTTTTGGCGCCAGCGCCCCTCACGGTGTGCGAGGTGGTACTTCACCATCCCAAGACCCGCGATCGTAAAGCCGGTGAAGACTCCGATCGCATAGACGCCGACGAGGGCGCTGACGTTCGCGCGACTCACCAGCAACAGGACAATAGCGACACCGGCAAGGATCAGTATTCCGTTGGAGAAGACGAGACGGTGGCCTCGCTTTGCCAGGCTCGGCGGCAAAAAGCCATCGGCGGCGACGAAGCTGACCAGGTTCGGGAAGCCGTTGAAGCTGGTATTTGCACCTGTATAGAGGATGAGCATCGTCGCACCCTGTACCGCGTAAAAGCCAATCCGACCAAGGATCGAGTGACCAAAGACCAGTGAGGCCTCCTGAGAGAGCACCGTGGGACTGCCCGTGATGAAGGGGATCGCGTGCGTCCGCCAGGCGATGATCGATACACCGGTAACGAGCGTTCCAAGTGTCACCGACATCATCACCAACACGCGGCGTGCATTGGGTCCCTCAGGGCGACGGAAGTTAGCGACACCATTGGAGATCGCCTCGAGGCCGGTCAGCGATGAGCCACCGTTGGCAAATCCCCGCAAGATGATAAAGATCGCCGCGAAGGCGAGAAGGCCGTGGCCCGAGGCGCCGATCGGCACGTGACCGCTCGCATAGTGGTGCACGTTCTCTACCGGTAGGTGGCCAAAGGCAAAGCGGACAAGACCGACAACGACAACGGAGGAAACGGCGGTGACAAAGAGGTAGGTGGGTACCGCAAAGGTCTGGCCCGCCTCTTTGATGCCTCGCAGGTTGCCCCACAAAAGAAGCAGCACCACAAAAACCGTGATCTCGACGATATAGGGCGAGAGTACGGGAAAGGCCGAGGTGACCGCATCTGTCCCTGCAGCGGTCTGCACCGCGACGGTCACGATGTAGTCGAGTATCAGCGCCACCGCCGCCACCTGTGCGAAACGCGGCCCAAAGTTCTCGCGCGCCACGACGTAGGAGCCGCCCGCCTTTGTGTAGACCATCACTACCTCGCGGTAGGAGAGGGTGACGAGCACGAGCACCGCGATGACCGCGAAGGTGACCGGGAGCAAGAGGCTAAAGGCGGCGATGCCAAAGAACGGCACCAAGATAGTGAGCATCTCCTCGGAGCCGTAGGCAGTCGAAGAGATGCAGTCAGGAGCGAGCACCCCGAGGGCGATCACCTTCGAGAGACGTTGATCCCCAAGGCTCTCGGTAACGAGGGGTGGGCCAAGGAAGCGACGTTTGAGTCGATAGACCAAGGTCTCGGGAAGATCAACCCGCATCGGTCCAGAGCGCAGATCTGCTTGCTCCGGAGGGGTTTCGGGTAGTGCCATCGTCAGGTATGCGCCCCTCGGTGAAAGTTTCGCCTAATCATAAGCACCGCTGACCAAGCCCGTTGCCCCCTCACGCAACAGATCGCGGCCCGTCCAGCTAGACGAGAAGCTCGGTAAAACCCGATCGAAAGGAACTCGTGCATGGCACCAGGGGCAGTGCGAATTACACAGTGGCGACGAGATGAGATGATGAAGGGATGAAGATCGTCGTTGTGGGCTGTGGTCGCGTTGGCACCTCACTGGCCACTGCATTGGATGCCAATGGTCATCAGGTCACCGTGCTCGATAAGGATCCGGCGGCCTTCCGCCGCCTCCCCGTGGGCTGGCAGGGCAAGACCATCAAGGGATTCGGCTTTGACCGAGATCGACTTGATGAGGCAGGAGCGCTTGAGGCCGACGCACTCGCCGCCGTGACAAGTGGCGACAACTCCAACATCTTGACCGCGCGGATCGCCCGTGAGACGTACGGGATCAACAATGTGGTGGCGCGGATCTACGACCCCCGGCGCGCCGAGATCTACCAGCGACTGGGTATTCCCACGGTGGCGACGGTAACCTGGACGATCGATCAGGTGACACGCAAGCTCTTCCCCGAGAGCACCGTTACCGAGTGGACCGACCCCAACGGGTTGATTAGCCTCATCGAGCGCACGATCCCTCATGGGTGGTGCGGTCGTCGTTTTGGACTCATGGAGGATGAGACGCAGGCGAAGGTCGTCTCCATCACCCGAGGAACACAGTCGATCATGGCGAACCGTGATCTCATCGGCCAGGAGGGCGACATGCTCTACCTCGCCGTGGATGCGACCAGTCAGATCGCGGTGGAGGAGTCCTTTAAAGATATGCAGACAACCCGATGAAGATCTTTATCGCCGGTGCCGGCGCGGTGGGTACCTTCCTCGCAGAGGACCTCGCCTCCAGCGGTCATGAGGTCCTCATCATGGACCAGAACCCCGAGACACAGCATCACTTCGCCCCCAGCTCAAGCGTCGAATTCCTCTACGCCGATGCCTGTGAGGCAGATGCGCTCCAGGGGGCCGGGCTCGATAGCGCCGACATCGTCATCGCTGCAACCGGAGATGATGAGGATAACTTGGTCATCTCACTGCTCGCGAAGCAGGAGTTCGCGGTCCCGCGCGTCATCGCCCGCGTCAACCACCCAAAGAATAACTGGCTCTTTAACAACAACTGGGGGGTCGACGTCGCCGTCTCCACCCCTCACCTGCTCTCGGCGCTCGTCGAAGAGGCGGTCTCTGTTGGTTCAGTCGTACACCTCATGAATTTTGCGAACGGCGATGTTCGGCTAATCGAGGTCACGCTCGATAGCAAATCGCCAGCGAAGAACGTGATGCTGATGACGATCGCGCTCCCCCGCGAGGCGGCGGTCGTTGCGATCGTGCGCGAGGGGCATGTAATTACGCCACGTACCGACACCCGCTTGAGCGCCGGTGACGAGGTGCTCCTCCTCACTCGAATTGAGAACGAGGACGAGGTCCGCAAACTCTTCGTTGGGGCCTAAGAAGACCTCTGCCACAGATCTTCTGGTACCGCATCTGTGCGGTGCCGGGCGGCCGTAGCCCGGCGCACATCCTGTAATCGACGAAGAGCGCTAAGCGCCGGTGATACGGCGCTTAGCCACAAAGATGCAGTACGCGATCGCGGCGATGATGGCACTCTTTTTCAGCACGGCCACAGCGTAGCTGGCGGCCTCTCCAATCGTGACGACCACGGCGGGCACACCCACAACCGGTAGCCTGTGGAAGGTCCGAGAAAGGCACGAGTGCCCCAGTGTCACCGCATGATCCCCACACCTATCACCTTCCCGACCCAGTGGGCGAGGATCGTGCGATCGACCCCGATGTCGAGATCGTCCTTGCGCACGATGAACCGCACCGGCTGCGTGAAGAGATTGACATCATCTTTACGATCTTCATCGGTGGAGCGCTCGGCACACTCAGTCGCTACCTCGTCGTAGCCCACTGGTATCAGGCGACTGAGGCCTTTCCGGTGACGGTGCTGGTCATCAATCTCACCGGTTCCTTTGTCATCGGTGCCATACTCTCGCTCATTCAGGCGCGGCGTCGACCCTCGCGCTACCTGCGTCCGTTGACCTGCGTTGGCTTTCTCGGGGGGTGGACGACGATGTCAACGGTCGCGCTCGCCTTCGATCACCTCATCTCCTCCAACCACCCTCTGACCGCATTTGCCTACATCGCTGCCGCCGCGCTGGGTACGCCACTGAGTGCATTGGTCGGTATCCGATCTGTCCGGCCCTACCTCCTCGGCCGCGCAGAGGTCGCCGGGTGACCGGGGCTCCCCTCGCCCTGTGCGTCGCACTGGCGGGAGGTGC
>CAIMWD010000001.1 GCA_903845085.1 uncultured Acidimicrobiaceae bacterium | reverse complement strand
GTTCGAAGACTTGCCGGGTGTGTGCGTAATAGATCGTCGGGAGCTCGATGTCCTCCCGCGCGATGTACTGCCAGATATCGAGTTCAGTCCAGTTGGAAAGCGGGAAGATTCGAAAGTGCTCACCGGCTCGGTGGCGCCCGTTGTAGAGGTTCCAAAGCTCGGGTCGCTGCCCACGCGGGTTCCACTGTCCAAAGTCGTCACGGAAGGAGTAAACCCGCTCCTTGGCGCGCGCCTTCTCCTCGTCGCGACGTCCACCGCCAAAGACGGCATCGAACTTTCCCTCCTCTATGGCTTTCAGGAGACTGTGAGTCTGTAGACGATTTCTTGACGAACCCGGCGTCGGATCGTCGACAATCTCTCCGCGATCGATCGCCTCTTGGACGCTGGCCACTACAAGGCGGCAGCCGAGCTCTGCGACGCGTGCGTCGCGATAGGCGATGACCTCCTCGAAATTGTGACCCGTGTCCACGTGAACAACGGGAAAGGGGATCGGCTGGGGCCAGCAGGCCTTCACAGCGAGGTGCAAAAGTACCGCGGAATCTTTCCCGCCGGAGAAGAGAAGCGCGGGTCGTTCAAACTCCGCGACCACCTCGCGGATGATGTGAATGGACTCCGACTCAAGATTGTCGAGGTGAGACAGGTGGGGGTTCATAAACTATGACTACTTTAGTCAACTTTTACTCTCTCGCTGCCAGAGAGGGCAGCGGGCACTGGCGTTTTAGCGGAGCGACTCCCGTGGCTGCTGCAGGCGAGCCGCTGTGGTCGCGAGCTCGTCGGCCATGTTGTTCATTGGGTCATTCGCGTGTCCCTTGACCCAGGTAAAGACGATCTCGCCAGGCCGCTCATCGACCACGGTGGCGATCAGTCGATGCCAAAGGTCCTGATTGGCGACGGGCTTTCCCTGAGAGTTCTTCCAGCCACGGGCACGCCAACCCGCCCACCAACGATCCTTAAAGCAATTCACCACATAGGTGGAGTCACTTCGAATTTCGACCGGCCCCGGTTGCGCGGCGAGCGCTTCGATGACCGCGAGAAGCTCCATCCGCTGGTTCGTCGTATGGTCCTCGTGCCCTGCAGCGAAGCTTTCACTTGAGCGCGCCCAAGCCCATCCACCGGGCCCCGGATTGCCAAGGCAGGCGCCGTCGGTCCACACCACTGTCACCTCTCCACCTACTTCATTAGAGGACTCGGATGGTCTCGACACGGCGACATCCTATGCGAGGCGACTCGGTCGCAAGCGGTCCAATGGGTGTGCACCAGCGCGAACTACCGCAACTGCTCGATCTAGTGCGAGAATAGGTGACGTGATATTCGACGGATTCTCCCATCAGCTTCCAGACATCGACCCCGGCGAGACTCAGGAGTGGATCGACTCCCTCGAGGCGGTCGTCGACGAACGCGGTAAGGGGCGCGCGCAGTTTCTTCTTATGAAGCTGCTCGAGCTCGCGCGTGCGCGCCAGGTCGGATTCCCCGCGACGGTTTCGACTCCCTACGTGAACTCCATCGCCCCTGATCAGGAGCCATGGTTCCCCGGCGATGAGGACATGGAGCGGCGCATCCGGCGATACGTCCGGTGGAACGCAGCGGTCATGGTGACCCGTGCAAACATGCGCGACCCTGGCATCGGAGGCCACCTCTCGACCTACGCCAGCTCCGCCTCCCTCTATGAGGTCGGATTTAATCACTTTTTCCGAGGTAAAGACCAAGACGCTGGTGATCAGATCTTCTTTCAGGGCCACGCCTCACCAGGCATCTACGCCCGCGCCTTCGTAGAGGGCCGCTTCGATGAGGAGCAGCTCGACAACTTCCGTTTCGAGGTTGCCGGAAATGGCCTATCGAGCTACCCCCATCCACGACTTATGCCGGACTTCTGGGAGTTCCCCACGGTCTCAATGGGGCTCGGACCCATTAACTCCGTCTACCAGGCGCACTTCAACCGCTACCTCCATCACCGCGGACTGATGGATACCAGCAACTCGCGCGTGTGGGCCTTCGTCGGTGATGGCGAGTTTGATGAGCCAGAGACCAAAGCGGGCCTGAGCCTTGCCGCCCGAGAGAATCTCGACAACCTCGTTTTTGTCGTCAACTGCAACTTGCAGCGCCTTGATGGTCCGGTTCGCGGTAACGGGAAGATCATTCAGGAGCTTGAGGCACAGTTCCGCGGTAACGGCTGGAATGTCATCAAGGTCATCTGGGGTACTCGCTGGGACGATCTACTCGCCCGTGACGTTGACGGAGTACTCCTAAACAAGATGAATATCACCCCCGATGGCGACTTCCAGAAGTTTGCCACCGAGTCAGGTGCATACATCCGTGAGCATTTCTTCGGCCCTGACCCACGCCTTCGCGCGCTCGTCGAGCACCTCAGCGATGAGGAACTCCAAGCACTGCCACGCGGTGGCCACGACTACCACAAGCTCTACGCGGCCTATAAGGCCGCTACCGAGCACACCGGCGCGCCGACGGCGATCCTTGCAAAGACCATCAAGGGCTGGACCCTTGGACCGGCAATCGAGGCGCGTAACGCTACGCACCAGATTAAGAAGATGACTCATGATCAGCTTCGCGCGCTTCGCGACACGCTGCATCTCACCGAGGAGATCTCGGACGCAGCACTCGAGGCCGACTACCCGCCGTACCACCGACCCGCACCAGGGACGCCGGTCTACGACTACATGATGAATCAGCGGAACCAGCTCGGTGGATCAATTCCACGACGAGTCATCCGTGGTGACGCTCTGACAGGACTTACTCAACCGGCCGAGAAGACCTTCGATGAGTTCTGGGGTGGTTCACGTGGCCAGTCAGTCTCTACCACGATGGCATTTGCACGACTCCTGCGTAACCTTCTGCGCGACCCAGGGCTTGGGAAGTACGTCGTTCCCATCATTCCGGATGAGGGACGCACCTTTGGTCTCGATGCGCTCTTCTCTGAGGTGAAGATCTACGCTCCGGGCGGCCAGACCTACACCAGCGTTGATGCGGGGCTCCTGCTGCAGTACAGCGAGTCCGAGCAGGGTCAGATCATGGAGGAGGGCATCAACGAGGCGGGCGCCATGGCGGAGTTCATCGCCGCTGCAACCTCCTACTCCACCTGGGGTCGCCCGATGCTCCCCTTCTACCTCTATTACTCAATGTTCGGCTTCCAGCGCACCGGTGACGCGATCTGGCAGTGCGGTGACCAACGCGGCCGTGGCTTCCTCCTTGGCTGTACCGCCGGACGTACCACGCTGAATGGCGAGGGACTTCAGCACGAAGATGGTCACTCGCTCGTACTCGCGGAGACCGTTCCCAACATCTGCTCCTATGACCCGGCCTTCGCCTACGAGGTCGCCGCCATCGTGGAGTACGGAATCGACGACATGTACGGCCCTAACGGACGCGATGTCTTTTATTACGTCACTCTCTACAACGAGAACTACCCGATGCCGTCCCTTCCTGAAGGACATGAGGCAGAGGTGAAGGCAGGCGTGATAAAGGGCCTCTACCGCTTTGCAGAGCTCGCGGAGGTTGCCTCAGGAGCGAAGGCATCACGTCAGGCGACGATTCTCTTCTCTGGCAGTGCATGGCACGAGGCGATGCGCGCACGTGACATCCTCGCCGCTGACTGGGGCGTCGCGACAGAGGCATGGTCGGTGACCAGCTACAAGAATCTCCGCGAGGAGGCCTTGGAGGTTGAACGTTGGAACCGGCTCCACCCGGGCGAATTGCCCAAGGTGCCCTATGTGAAGGAGGCCTTGAGCGGAACATCCGGTCCGGTCATTGCCGTCTCAGACTTCATGAAGTCCGTCCCAGACATGATCTCTCGCTTCGTTGAGGGACCCTACGTCTCCTTGGGCACCGACGGTTATGGTCGTTCGGACACACGCGAAGCGCTGCGTCGTCATTTTGAGATTGACGCAGAGCACGTCGTCGTCGCCGTGCTTAGCGAGCTTTACGCAACCGGAGCGGTCGAAGCTGACGAGGTAAAGAAGGCGATCGAGATCTACAACATCGACGCCGACGCCATAGACCCTCGACTCGCCTAAAACATTCAGTTACGTCTCTCTCACGGTAACAATCGATGTCGCTGATGATCAGTCAACGATCGCTATATCTGTGCACGCCCGATAGGGCAGATCTTGCCGCCTTTCTCAGCGACTGCATCGCTGGTGGAGTGGACATCGTGCAGCTACGCGACAAACACCTTGATGCACGGCCGCTCATAGCGCGGGCGCGCATCGCGCAGCGAGTGTGCACCGATCTTGGTGTTCCCTTTATCCTGAACGATCGCCCGGATCTCGCACTCGAAGTAGGCGCGGATGGTGTTCACCTCGGCCAGGACGATGCTCCCATCGCTCTCGCGAGAAAGATCCTTGGTATCGAGGCCATCGTTGGACTTTCGACGCACCATCCAGATGAGTTCACCAACGGCCTCGGTGAAGAGGTCGACTATCTCTCCGCGGGACCTGTAGTCGCGACACCAACAAAACCGGGACGCCAGCCGACGGGGATCGACTACATCAACCGTGCACGTGAGTTAGCTGACGCGTGGCCGGGGCGTACCACTCCCCTGCCCTTTTTTGTTACTGGAGGCGTAACTCCAGATTCGATACCGGGCATTTTCAATGCAGGCGCACGACGAGTCGTAGTTGTTCGTTACCTTACAGAATCCGATGACCCTCGCAGGGCAGCACGCGCACTACGCGAGGCGATGAACCGAGCTTCCGAGATGTTTGATTGAAGTAATAAAACAGAGTGGGGAGGCGCGAACGCCTCCCCACTCCTGCCTCAATGAGGCAACATTCTGCTGAATTAGACCTAGTACGCCGAAAACTCTCGGGCGGGACCAACCCCCGAACGACGACACTAAGGGTGTCTGGCTGAGATTCACCAGGTGGTCCAGCAAGCCGTCTAGCGGCCAGCCACCTCCAGGGTCCCAAAAGGTTTATCTGACAACTTTGGACCACCTCCTCTCTCTGGTAATACTCACAATATCCAGAAGAGTTAAACGGAACGTGGCAACTAACGAAAATTCATATTTCAGAAATACGGCGAACCTTATCGAACAAGGGTCAAGCGATGATTCGCGGGTTTTCCCCCACGAACTGTCGCCGTGACCAAGACGGATTCTCCACTTACTGGCAGAGAGTTGAAGAAGCTTGGTCCAAGCTTGGTCCACGACACATGCAGCGTTGAAGTTCTTCCCGCCTTTAAAGAGTACGCAGAGCGTGCCACGACAACAATCTTGATAACCGTCTCGGTTGCCGCGCCAATTTTCTTCGACTCTGACTCTCGTGCATCAACCGAGACAACACCACGACACATTGACAGGCGACATCTTGCCTCGATTGAGACATAGCGAACAGAGATCGACCGCGTACGCCCCAAGAGCGTGACCTTTGGCGGGACAGGTCCCAATGAATTTTGCGTAGTGAAGGCAATCGACGTCGTCACATTTGAGGTGGCAATTGCCGAAAGCGTCGAAGATGTAACGGTTCCCGACAACGTCGTCGTAGAGGTGCCGACTCCTGAAGTTGAGGTTGTCACACCAGATGAAATGGATGCGCCGAGCTGCTCTACGAGATAGGAACCCTGATCTACGATCTCGACAGAGCCGGAGGATTCAGTGGTGACGCCAATCGGTGAGAAGAGATGTGTTTGTAGCGCTACTGATCCCGACGCGCTCGGCGCTGTGCTACCACCTCCAGCAATGACATACAGATCCCCAGGCGCCCATGTCGTCGATGAAGCGAGCGAATAGGCGGTATCCGTCGAACTGACAGCGTCAACCTCAACTTCGTGATGGAAGACATCCGCGATGACAAGGTTCTCGTTCGCATCGAACGCTATTCCCTGTGGAGCGTTTAGTGCCGACGCAGTCGCCAGATTTCCGCTTGGAGAAGGTGCAATCCCGCCGCCTCCAACGATGCGGTATATGTTTCCCACATTCCAGGACGAGCCGATTCCAAAACCTGGATCAGCGACGCTTTCAGCAAGGAGATCTACCGCGTTGTGATTTGAATCTGCGATCGCAACGTTGCCCTGTGAATCAACTGCTAGCCCATTCGGGAAATTGAGTGTTGATTGCGTCGCAGTGAGCCCCGTGGTGCTTGGAGCTCCCGAGGCACCCCCGCCTGCAATTACATAGAGGTCCCCCAGGGTACGACCACCACCTGAAACAGCGAGGAGATCAACTTCATTGTTGGCCGAGTCCGCTACAACGACATTTCCATTAGGGGTGACCGCAATTGCCAGAGGTCCATTGAGACTTGCTGAAGTTGCGACAGTTCCACCAACAGTCGTGGCGTTAGTTCCTCCGCCGGCGATGACGTAGAGGTCACCACGAATCCAACTTCCAGAAATCACATATCCAGGATTTGAAACGCTCTCAGCCAATACTTCGATCTCGTTGTTATGAGTATCTGCGATAAGAACATTCCCAGAATTGTCGATTACAGCTGCACTGGGATCATTCAAAGCGATCGAATTACCAGGAAATCCGGATACCGAAGGAGCATTAGTGCCACCGCCGGCCAGCACATAAATATCTCCAACTTGCGCAGTGGTTACACCGGAAATGTCATATTTTGTC
Source organism: uncultured Acidimicrobiaceae bacterium (assembly GCA_903845085.1). Lineage (GTDB taxonomy): Bacteria > Actinomycetota > Acidimicrobiia > Acidimicrobiales > Bog-793 > CAIVND01. Next base: position 13,183 of record CAIMWD010000001.1, on the reverse strand, counting down.
GTAGCTGTAAGTGCTTCTAGATCTATCTCATTGTTATTTGAGTCCGCAATTAACAAATTGCCATCAGGATCCGATCCAATGCCACTGGGTCGAGCAAATCCTACCGATAGTGCAGCCGTGCCGGCTGGGCCTGGAACATAAGGCGCGCCACCAGTTCCAGCGACCACGGTGAAATTATTTGAACTCGCTGTCGCTGGAGTGACTCCATAGGAAACTAGGACAGCCAACCCTGTGACAACACTCGTAACAATCGTGGCGGCGATCTGAGCCATAAGCGTGGGAGTGGTTACATGCGATGGGTGCAATTGCATCTCACAGAGACCAGCGCGGTCCGTTACCGCGCCACCTACCGGCGCTGCTCGTTCGCAACCCAGCACTAGCGTGAAGCCATGGCAATCCACTATTCCGATGGTCGACTTGAAATACATCGATACGTCGTCGGCCCCATTGCAAACAACGTTTTTGTTATCCGCTGCAAGGAGACCGGTGAGTCCCTCCTAATCGATGCAGCCAACGAGCACGAGATGCTTCTAGAGGTCTGCACGACGCTCGGTGTGCGGCAGATCGTAGAGACACACGGACACTGGGACCATATCGGTGCGGTCACCGAGCTTCGCGACGCTGGTTACGAGGTCGCCGTAACCGCTGAAGATTCGGTCATGCTTCCCTCATACGACCTCATCTTGGATGATGACCAACAACTGCGCGTTGGCAACCTACACCTGCGCACGATCCACACCCCAGGGCACACCCCAGGCTCAATCTGCTTTCTTTTGGAGGAGGCACCGATTCTCTTCTCTGGTGACACTCTCTTTCCCGGTGGTCCAGGAAACACAAAATCAGCGCTTGGCGACTTTCCTACGATCATCGATTCGATTGAGAATCGACTCTTTTCAACGCTCTCAGCGACCACGCTCGTTCTCCCGGGGCATGGCGAACAGACTGATCTCGCCACGGAGCGGCCCCACCTCGCTGAATGGATCGATAGGGGCTGGTAGGGCCGGTCACCGATTAACACTATCGACGTAGGAGAAATGAAAATCTGCGCCTAACATAGGGGGATGGCCCAGCCCAACAACACTGCACCGCTGCTCGTCGTAGAGGACCTCCACGCATCCACCGAGGGAAAGGAGATCCTTAAGGGGGTCAACCTCACCGTCGGGATTGGAGAGCTCCATGCGATCATGGGACCCAACGGGTCGGGCAAGTCAACATTCGCCAATGTGCTTCTTGGAAACCCCAGTTATCTGGTCACCTCGGGGAGAATTCTCTTTAAGGGCGAAGACGTTACTGCGCTCTCCCCCAATGAACGTGCGGCGCTCGGCATGTTCCTTGCGTTCCAGTACCCAGAGGAGATTCCGGGTGTTCCGCTCTCGCAATTTCTTCGTCAGGCCGTCGCCGCGCGCCGACAGACCGACGTAAGCGTGCTTGAGATCCGCATGCAGATGCGCGAGTGGCTAAAGCGTCTCGGCATGGATGAATCTTTTGCGGAGCGCCATCTTAACGATGGCTTTTCCGGCGGTGAAAAGAAGCGCAACGAGATACTGCAGATGGCACTCTTGCAGCCTGAGATCGCGATCCTTGATGAGACTGACTCCGGACTCGACATCGATGGCCTCCGCGCAGTTGCCCGTGGCGTCGAAGAGGTACGTTCATCGCGGCCAGATCTCGGCGTTGTTATCGTGACGCACTACCGCCGAATACTTGATGAGCTGCGTCCCGATCAGGTGCACGTGCTCGTTGATGGTCGCATCGTCGCGAGCGGAGGCGACGAACTCGCCAGCAAACTCGAGACCGAGGGGTATGAATCATGGCGTCATTAGAGGTCCAAACTCTCGCAGTCGAAGCGATCAAGGCGGATTTTCCGCTGCTTAGTCGGGTCCAAGCAGGTCGCAAGATTGTCTTTCTCGACTCCGCGGCCTCAGCCCAGCGCCCGCAGGCGGTGCTCGATGCGATGGACGACTACTACTCAACGACCCATGCGAACGTGCATCGTGGCGTCTATGCGATCGCTGAGGAGGCGACACGACGGTATGAGGAGGGACGTCTCGCTGCGGGACGCCTTATTAATGCCCCGAATCCCTCCCGCGAGATCATCCTTACCAAGAATGTCACTGAGGCGTACAACCTCGTCACCTACACATGGGGTCGCAAGAACCTCCAGCGCGGTGATGTCGTCGTACTGACCGAGAGTGAACACCACGCGAACATTGTGCCTTGGCTGATGTTGAAGGCTGAGCGTGAGATTGAGATCCGTTACCTCCGAGTGAACGACGACTTTCGTCTCGACCTCTCCAACCTCGATGAGGTTGTGAGAGATGCCAAATTCGTCTCGGTGACGGCCGCCTCCAACGTGCTCGGGACCATCACCGATCTTGCACCGATCGTTGCCGCAGCACACCGTGCCGGTGCGCTGGTCATGGCCGACGGCGCACAGCTCGTACCCCACCGTCCGGTGGATGTTCAGGCGCTCGACCTTGACCTCTTTGGCTACACGGGTCACAAGCTCATGGGGCCAACCGGTATCGGCGTGCTCTGGGCGCGAGCGGAGATCCTTGAGGCGATGCCACCCTTCCTTGGTGGAGGAGAGATGATCAACGACGTGCGCCTCGATAGTTTTACCACCAACGAGCTTCCTTGGAAGTTTGAGGCCGGCACACCACCGATCGCCGAGTCGATCGGTCTGGGTGCAGCGATTAAATATCTTGAGGCCATCGGGCTCGATCGCATCGCTGCTCATGAGGCTGCACTCACCGACTACACACTGAATCGGCTTACCGAGACCTTTCCCGAGATCGAGATCTTTGGTCCCCCTGCGGGTGCTGATCGTCGCGGCGGCGTGATCTCATTCAAACTCGGAGATATCCATCCACACGATGTGGCTCAAGTTCTCGATGAACATGCCGTCTGCGTCCGTGCTGGACATCACTGCGCGAAGCCACTGATGCGTCGACTCGGCGTCAACGCCACGACCCGCGCCTCGCTCTATCTCTACAACGATGAGCACGACGTCGAGACGCTGATCGAGGCACTCGTTGACGTAAAGAGAATGTTTCAGTAAGCGATGGTTGACACGATGAACGAGATGGGTCTCAGCAAGATGAAATTAGCGAGGGAGGCACTCTGATGGCGGGGCTTGAGGATCTATACAGAGAGATCATTCTCGATCACTACCGCTCACCACGCAACCGTGGCGAGCTCACGACGCCGCCAGCGATTCGTGTAGAGGGATTTAATCCACTCTGTGGCGACGAGATAGTGCTCTACCTTGAGGTGGCCGATGACATCGTCACCGATGTGAAGATCTCCGGTCAGGGATGTTCGATCAGTCAGTCGAGCGCATCAATGATGTCCGCCGCGATCAAGGGAAAGAGCGTCGTAGAGGTGCGGGCACTCATCCGCTCATTCAAAGCGATGATGTCGATCCACGAGGCGACGCTTGGTGAAGAGGGTGTCGAAGAGATTGGACCGATCGACCCTGATTCATTTGGTGAGCTCGCCGCTCTTCAAGGGGTGGTCAAGTTCCCCGTTCGGATTAAATGCGCCACGCTTTCGTGGAACACGCTCGTACAGGCGCTCGAAGAGGCCGCTACCGCCTGAGTTCGACGAACGCCATCCGATCTAGCTCTGGCGGATGATAATTCCTTCAACATCGGGACGGAGCTGCAGCGCGCTTCCCGCAATTCCTACGCGCTTCAGCGCATCCACGCCTGCCTCCTCAACTCGATCGGCGACGATGGAGGAGGTGCAGATGCCAAGTATCGAGGGGCCTGCGCCTGACCAACAGGCAACCACAGCCCCCGCTGTACGCAGCGCGCTCATCAACTCCTCCGCCTCGGGATAGAGCCCTGCGCGGGGTGCCTGGTGGAGTCGGTCACATCCGGCAGCAGCAGTAAGTGCAGTGCGGTCCGCGAGGCCAGCCAGCAAGAGCCCCATCCTGCCGAGGTTAAAGACGGCATCGCCAAAGGGAACCTGCTCAGGCAAGACACCGCGGGCCCTCTTCGTGGCAAGTTCATGCTCGGGTACCAACACAACGAAGGCGAGCTCCTCGTCAAAGGGAAGCCGACGCGCAACAGGACGCCCATCAACCATGGTCGCCGCAACGAGACCACCCAACACCGAGGCAGCCGCATTCTCCGCATGCCCATCAAATGCAGCAGCGACACCGAGAGGATCATTGGCGCCTGCCGCGGCAGCCGCAGCGGCCACGAGTGCTGCAGAGGAGCCGAGGCCGCGCCCGAGCGGAATCTCGCTGTTGACGTGTATCGCCACATTGCTATGCCCGCGAACCTCACGGACGACCTTCGCGGCCAAGTGGCTCTCATCGCAGAGAAGCTCCCTACCCTCTCCCTCAGAGGTAAGAACGAATTCCTCTGCATCTTTGACGCTGACCTCCACATAGAGATTGAGCGCGAGACCCAATACGTCAAATCCCGGTCCAAGGTTGGAGGTGGACGCGGGAACTCGTGCCCTCATCGATTTCCCCCAGCGGAGGCGGCCGGAAGGAGATGCACGATACCGAGACTACCGGTCGCCGTCGCAAAGTTTTCCCGTACGAGCAGTGGGCCCGTCGTGGTTGCGGCGCGATCGGGAACGAGGATCTGACGGACGATCTTTGCACTCGGCCAGGCGACAAAATTTGGATCCAGCGTGCGTGGCACCAGCGTGGTGGACTGCGTCGATCCTGTGAGCGCAAGATGGACCTGTGCGGGGTAAGCAGCGACGGGAAGTGGCACGAGCTCTTGGCGCTCCTCGCTGATGAGCTGCTCATCAACTCGCGCCGCGCCGTAGAGGCCATCGAGATTCCCCGTCGTCACCGCGATCAACATGACATCGCGTCCGCGCACTCGATCCATCGCAGCGACAGCAAGACAGCCGTTGGCTGCAGTGGTCCAACCCGATTTCACACCGATGATGCCATCGATTCCCAGCGCGGGATTTGCCGCGTGGATGGTGCCGACGACCGGGAAGGGTGCGCTCTGCAGGTCGACGATAGAGCGCACGACGGGGTTCTCCATCAATGCACCCACCACGCGAACCTGATCGGCGGCCGTCGAAGCAGAGCCGGGGGCGACACCACTCGCATCGGCGTAGTGCGTATGGCTAAGTCCCATCTCAGCGGCCCGGAGGTTCATCTTTGCAACGAATGCGTTCAGGCTTCCCGCGTCCCATCGTGCAAGATCGTCGGCGACATTGTCGCCCGAGGGAATCATCAGCCCCTGCAGCATCTGCAGCTCACTCAGCTGCTCACCCGCGCGGACGGCAACGGTTGCATCACCCTGATTTACGTCCGCCACCCACTCATTCGCGTCAAAGGGGGTCATCGTAATCGTGGGTCCCGCCTCTCCAACGGAGAGCGGATGGTCGGCGAGGAGCACGAGTGCGGTCATCATCTTGGTCATCGATGCGATGGGAACCACCTGTTCGTTCGGTGAGGCACTCATCACGCCGGCGCCCTGTAGACCGACGGCGCCCTCGCCCCGCGTCGGCCAGGAGTATCGTGCAAGTCGACCCGGAACGACATAGGTACTTTGCGCCACTACCCGCCACCGGGTCGTCTGCGTCAATGTGGTGTGGAGCGGACCCGTCGAGGCAAAGGCACCTGCAATCTCGTAGCTCACCCCGCTGGTGAGCAGTAACAAGATGAAGGCGAGGAGCCTATTCCTGCGGATGCGGGCACGACGACGCCGGCGTACGTGTGCTTGGCGGCGGGCATTGTGACGCGCGATGGCCGCCTGGCGCTCGGCAGCAACCCAGTGCTCCTCCATCGTCTCGTCATAGAGGTGTACCAGGGGCGCGGGAGAACTCATAGTCGATGAACTAGTCCTCGAGGTCGAGTTCGTCAGGGCTCATGAGAACTGCACGCGCCTTCGATCCCTCGGAGGGACCCACGACGCCGTGCTGCTCCAGCAGATCCATTAGACGCCCCGCTCGCGCGAAGCCGACACGGAGCTTTCGTTGGAGCATCGAGGTCGACCCTAGGCCGGAGCGCACGACGATCTCGAGTGCCTGCAGATAAAGCTCGTCGTCGTCTCCATTTGCACCACGACCCTCGCTCGCACCGGGACCGTCCTCGCCCACCACACCCTCAATAAAGTCCGGAGTACCCTGACGCTTCCAGTGTGCGACCACGTCGCGGACCTCGTCCTCGGAGACCCAGGGAGCCTGCAGGCGCCGAGGGATGCTTGAGGAGGCGGTGAGCAGTAGGAGGTCGCCACGCCCCACCAAGCGCTCCGCGCCACCTTGATCGAGGATGACACGTGAGTCTGCGAGCGAGGAGACGGAGAAGGCGAGACGGGAGGGAACGTTTGCCTTGATCACACCGGTTATGACATCGACCGATGGCCGCTGCGTTGCGATCACGAGATGAATACCCACGGCACGCGCCATCTGTGCGATCCGGCAGATGGACTCCTCCACGTCACGAGCGGCAACCATCATCAGGTCGTTGAGCTCGTCGACAACGATCAGGATGAACTCCATTCGCTGGCGGTTTGGAGCATCGGGAATGACGGTGATCGGCGGCCGATTCTCTGGCGTCATCAGTGACTCATCGTCGCCCTCATAGACCTCAATCGGGTTTCCCTCGTCGTCCTCGTAAGGGACCGGTGCAAAGTCACCTCGGTCATAGGCGGCGTTGTAACCGGTGATGTCGCGAACGCCAACCTCCGCCAAGATGTCGTAACGATGTTCCATCTCCTTGACCGCCCACTGCAGCGCATTTGCCGCTCGCTTCGGGTTCACCACGACAGGGGTTATGAGATGTGGCAGTCCGTTGTACTGGCCGAGCTCAACTCGCTTGGGGTCAACCAGCATCAGCCGCACCTGATCGGGTCGCGAGCGCATCAACACCGAGGTGATGATCGAGTTAATGGCCGAGGACTTACCGGCACCAGTTGCTCCCGCGATGAGAAGGTGGGGCATCTCGGCAAGGTTTGCCATAACGGCCCGTCCGTCAATATCACGACCAAAGGCAACCTCGAGCGGATGTGTTGCACGGCGTGCCTCCTCGGAGATGAGCACGTCGCCGAGTGAAACGAGTTGGCGGTCGACATTGGGAACCTCTACGCCGATCGCCTGCCGACCGGGGATGGGCGCGAGGATGCGAACGTCGGGAGAGGCCATCGCATAGGCGATGTCCTTTGCGAGGCTCGTGACTCGCGCGACCTTCACCCCCTCGCCAAGTTCGAGCACAAAGCGGGTCACCGTCGGTCCCACGGTGTAGTCGACCAAACGTGTCTCGACCCCGTGGGTGCGTAGCGCGCGCTCGAGGGTGTGTCCCCGCTCCTCAACCGCCTTGCGGTCGAGCTCCTGGCGCTTGGTGCGTGAGAGGAGTCGCGGCGGGGGCAGCTTCCAGGCCCTCCGGCTCGGTACGAGCGTCAGCTGCTCTCCGATCGGCACAACCTCATCGAGCGACGGCGCATGGCCGACGGCGCCGTCAGCTACAGCGAATGGACCGGCTCCCTCATCAAGCTCGTCGGCGTCGACCAGCTCCTCGCTAACAAATCCCGCAGCGAGATCATCGATATCCAGCGTGCCAGCGATCTCGATATCGTGAGGTAGGGCCAGGAGATGCTCATCGTCCTCGAGCTCCTCAAAGGGATCGAAGGGGTCATCGAACGTGACTCTCGCGGCGAGCTCATCCTCTCGCTCGGCAACTTCTGCCGCGTTACGTCGCTCCTCACGACGCTCGCGTGCCTCGGTGAAGAGTTCGCCGGTAGTCGTGACGACCGACCGGAGCGCGTCAACGATGGAGAGGCCAAGAAGGCCACATATCGCCACGGCCGCGATGACCAGCGCGACGATCACGCCCCCGATTGCGCCTAACAGTGCGCGCAAACCACCGCCGACAGCGGCACCGAGAAGTCCTCCCGCGCCGCCGAGATGGTGCAGGGAGGCATGAACGGATGGTGAGCCTGCAGCGATCTCGGCGAGCGTCGTTGCGGCGATAAGGAGAAAGCTAAAGGAGGCCAACATGCCGAGCGGCCCACGCCGCGCGCGACCAAAGGCGAGGGTCATCCCGCCAAGGATGAGCGCGATCGGCGCAACATCATCGCCCCAACCAAAGAGATCAGCCCCAACTCGCCGAACGCCATGTCCAACTAATCCGAGCACACTGAGATAAATTCCCAGCGCAATCGCCACGCCGAGCGCGAGTGCGAGCCAACCCCAAACCTCATCTGACTGCTCCGCGACAAAGAGGCCAGTTCGCTTGAGTCCGTCACCTAGAACATTTGGTGAGGTGCTTTTGCGCTGATGCCGACCGCTGGTCCCACGGGTGGTAGAGCGATATGTCGAGGTCGAGGCACGACGTGCACGAGTGGCGGCACCTGATCGTGGACCGCGAGCGCTCCCCCCACGTCCTGGGGTTGATCTTCCATTCGCCACAGTGGTGCAACGCTAACACCGCACCCCTGATTTTTACGGTCTGATCACCAAATTCATCCGAGTGGCCCTAGGCCTCCATCAGAACTGGCACGATCATTGGGCGACGCTTCGTCCGCTCCGAAACCAACTTGCCAAGTGCACGGCGCGTCGCACGTCGGATCGTCTCTAGGTCGACCGCCTTACCGTCGTGTGCGCTCTCAATCGCCCGCACGACCGCAAGACGCGCATCATCTAACAGCTCCTCTGCCTCCGCAGCGTGCACCCAGCCACGGGTGATGATCTCGGGTCCGGTGAGGATCTCGCCGGTGTGTCCGTCGATCGTGACCACCACGACGATGACGCCCTCCTCCGCGAGCACCTTGCGATCACGAAGTACTCCATCTGACATATTGCCTACGATGCCGTCGACAAACAGGTACCCGGCGGGAACGCCGTCGCCGTAGTCGATCCCCGCATCGGTGAGCACCACCGAGTCGCCGTCCTCACAGAGCAATACGTTGTCGGGATCGACTCCCATCTCGATCGCCAGGCGTGAGTGGCGCAGGAGGTGACGGTACTCGCCGTGGACAGGCACAAAACTCTTTGGTCGACTCACGGCAAGCATGGTGGAGAGTTCGCCCTGCTTCGCGTGACCACTCTCGTGCACGTGTGCGACACCGGAGTGGATCACCTCTGCACCTCGGCGAGCGAGTCCATCCATCACCTTGGCAACGGCCCACTCATTACCGGGAATCGCGTGCGAGGAGAGCACCACGACGTCGCCCTCGCGGATCGCAAAGTGACGGTTCTCTCCAGCGGCGAGCAGTGAGAGGGCCGCCATCGGCTCTCCCTGCGAACCGGTCGAAAGCACGAGCACCTGTCCGGGCAGGAGGTCATCGATCTTGTCGATCTCGATGAGCGCGGCCTCGGGTATCGTCAGAAGTCCAAGCTCGCGCGCGATCGCCACATTCCGCAGCATCGAACGGCCAAGCAGCGCGATTCGACGCCCCTCTACAACTGCGGCATCGGCGAGTTGCTGCACGCGGTGGATATGGCTCGCAAAACAGGCAACCACAATCCGGTGTCCCTTTGCCTCAGCAAAGATCGTCCTTAGTGTGGCGCCAACGCTGCGCTCGCTCGCGGTGTAACCGGGTGACTCTGCATTGGTCGAATCAGAGAGGAGCAGCCGGATACCGCCATCGTCAGCGAGTGCACCGATGCGCGCAAGATCGGTGCGGCGGTTGTCAACGGGCGTCATGTCCAGTTTGAAATCGCCCGAGTGCAAGATGACGCCCTGTGGCGTATGAAAGGCCGTCGCGAAGCCGTTCGGCACCGAGTGAGTGACCGGAATGAACTCCACATCGAAGGCACCGATCATCCGTCGCTCGCCATCAGCAACCGCAACGAATTCGGTCTTCGTCGTCAGTCCGGCCTCCTCGATCCGTCCACGCGCCATCTGCAGGGTGAGTCGTGAGGAGTAGATCGGTGCAGAGATCTCTCGCAGCAGATAAGCGAGACCGCCCATGTGGTCCTCATGACCGTGACTGATGATGATGCCGTCGATCTTGTTTTTATTCTCGACAAGGAAATGAAAATCTGGCAGTACGAGGTCGATGCCCGGCATCTCGGGATCGGGGAACATGATCCCGCAGTCAAGGATGATCATCCGTCCCGAATGTTCAATGGCCAGACAATTTCGGCCGATCTCTCCGAGACCGCCGAGGAAGGTGACACGGACCTCGCTAGCCACGGGTTTGACGCTGACGCCAGCCCTCAAGCTGCGCATAGACCGCGTGCGCTCGCTCAAGAAGTCCCTCCGGTGCTGCACCGAGAGGGAGCCGACAGTTTCCGCCTGGGAGTCCGAGCACCCGCATCATCTCCTTTGTGGGGACCGGATTTGGCCCATCATCACCCGATTCAAAGCGGAACGAGTCGATGAGCACTCGATCGATCTCGAGCGCCGAATCGATCCTGCCCGAGAGGAAGTGCTCGATCATGAGCTGACACTCCACACCAGCCCAATGCGAGGCGACTCCGATAAGCCCGACGGCTCCGATCGCCAGAAGTGGCAGGGTCATCGCATCATCGCCGCAGTAGATCTCAAAGCCGGTGGGGGCCTCGTTGAGAAGTCGCGCCGTTGTCGCTGGCTCACCCGTTGCATCCTTAAGACCAACGATATTGGACTCGCTCTCCAGCAAATGGAGCACCGTCTCATTGGCGATCTTGCGTCCCGATCGGATGGGAATGTCATAGAGGAGTACGGGCAGCGAGGTCGCGCGCGCGATGGCACGAAAATGGGCCTCGATCCCCGACTGCGCAGGACGGTTGTAATAGGGCGTAACCGCGAGGATGCCGGCAACTCCCGCGGCCTCGGCACGCCGAGTGAGCTCCACCGAGTGGATCGTGTCGTTTGAGGTGGATCCGGCGATGACCGGAACATCAACCGCCTCCGTCACCACCTCCCAGAGCGCAACACGCTCATCATCGGTCAACACCGAACTCTCACCCGTCGAACCACAGACGACGAGCCCGTCGTTGCCGTGATCGACGAGATACCGGGCGATTGTGGCGGCGCCATCAAGGTCAACCTCACCCGCGGCGTCAAAGGGGGTGATCATGGCGGTCAGCACGCGCCCAAACCGTGCGGTGCGATCGATCGGGCTCATAGGTGCACGCTACCAGTCATTATTTCGTCATCCATTAACGGTCAAGCAGAGCGTCAAGGCCGAGGGTGAGCCCCGGAAAGGCACTGATTCGGGCGATGGCGAGCACGACACCGGGCATAAACGAGCTGCGGTCATAGGAGTCCTGGCGGATGATCAACGACTGACCCTGTGCGCCGAAGATGACCTCTTGATGTGCCACGAGACCACGAAGTCGCACCGAGTGGAGATTGACATTTGCCGCACCCTTGGCGCCGCGGGCACCGACGATTACCTCGCGCTCGGTGGGATCGGCCCCAAAGTCGCCGCTGTCAGTCACGGCACGACGCTCCGCGATGCGGCGTGCGGTCTCGACCGCAGTTCCCGATGGCGCATCCACCTTCTGGTCGTGATGTAACTCGATGATCTCGCAGTTGTCAAAGTAGGGAGCGCACTGTTCGGCGAGGCGCATCATCAATACCGCAGAGATCGCAAAGTTCGGTGCAACGATGGCGTTTGCGGCGGCGTCCGCGTAGCTCTGGGAGAGCTCTGCGATCGCATCGCCACTCAGCCCGGTCGTACCACAGACAACATGAATGCCATTTGCCGCGCCAAAGCGCAGTGTGGCGAGCGCGACATCTGCGACGGTGAAATCGACCAGCACCTGTGCACCTGCATCGATCGCCGCAGAGAGATCCTCTGCGATCATGCCCGTAGCCGCATCACATCCTGCAAGTGTGTGAATCGGCTGGCCCGCGCTCGCGGGATCGATGGCGACGACGAGCTCAAGATCGGGCGCGGCAAGCACCGCCTGACAGACAGCGATGCCCATCCGACCTGCAGCTCCGACGACGCCGACCCGTGTACTCATGACCTATCCATCCTACGGTCTTGGCTCCCCTTATTTTGTCGTGCCTCCGAGATGCACCAGGATGTGCTCGGTCGCTCAGAAGGTGATCCTTCGGGGCTAGGTGCGATTGAGTGCTCCGGCAAAATCATCCGCCGAAAAGGGACCCACTACGGCGAGCACACGGGGGGCGCTCAACACCTCGGCGGCAACTGCAGCGACCGCCTCGCGCGTCACCGCCTCCATTCGAGCGATTCCCTCGTCGGGAGTAATGACCTCGCCCTGGAGCAGCATTCCGGCACCGAGACGACTCATCCGTGATCCGGAATCCTCAAGCGAGAGGAGCGTATCTGCCTTCAGGTGTCCCTTCGCGAGTTCAAGTTCTCGCTCGCCAATTCCCTCTCGCTCCAGCTCGGCGAGCTCATCAAGAATGATGGACAGCGTCTCCTCGACATTTTCTGGCGAGGTAGAGACCGAGACAGTGAGCATCCCCGCATCGGCATAGGCGACGCGGTCAGAGCCGATCGAATAACACAGCCCGCGCTCCTCACGCACCCTCTGGAAGAGCCGTGAGCTCAATCCACCGCCGAGTGCATGATTTAACGCAGAGAGTGCGTAGCGACGTGGATCGCGACGTGCTCCTGTGCGCATGCCGAGAACCAGGTGCGCCTGTTCGGTGTCGCGGTGCTCCACGTGCACGAGTGACGTGGTTGCCCCAGGTGCCTCGCGCTCGGGCGCCTCGCCACCGAGGCGACTACCACCTAGCGACTCAAGACCCTCAGCGATCGCCTCATGATCCACATCTCCCGCCGCAGAGACGACGATATTGCCCGGTCGATAGTGATGATCGAGAAACTGTCGGATCTCGGCAACGGAGAGCGAGGAGATCACCTCAGGGATTCCAAGTACCTCGCGTCCAAGGGGATGGTGAGGAAAGAGCGCGGAGGAGAGGTTCTCATAGACCACGTCAGCAGGTTCATCGCGGTGCATCAGCACCTCCTCCAAGATGACCTGGCGCTCGGCATCCACCTCCTCCTCGCGAAGGGCTGGATTCCACATGATGTCGGAGAGAATCTCAAGACCAAGGTCAAGGTTCTCGCCAAGGAGACGCATGTAAAAGGTCGTGTACTCCTTGGTGGTGTAGGCGTTCATGTCACCGCCGACCGCATCGGTGTCCTCCGCGATCGAACGTGCGCTCCGAGTTGGTGTTCCCTTAAAGAGAAGATGCTCTAAGAAGTGCGAGATGCCCTCCTCGCCGGGACGCTCATCGCGTGAGCCGGTCCCGACCCAAAATCCCAGAGAGACAGAGCGCACCTCAGGCATGCGC